>JBNLCD010000277.1:0-7417 GCA_050303635.1 Anaerolineae bacterium | reverse complement strand
ATCGTCTCAACCGCAAAATAGTCCTCATTGCTACCGACTTGTTTCGGGCACTGATTGTCCTAGGATTGTTGTTTGTAAATAGCCCTGATCGTGTCTGGCTAATTTATGTGATTACGGTTGCTCAATTTAGCGTCTCCGCCTTTTTTGAACCTGCCCGTTCCGCGATTTTGCCGAGTGTTATCCATTACGATGAACTGCTTCATGCCAATACCCTTTCTAGTGCAACTTGGTCGGCGATGTTGGCCTTTGGGGCCGCAATTGGTGGCATTGCCGCCGGTTTATTAGGCACAGATATTGCCATTGTCATTGATGCGTTGACCTTTCTGTTTTCCGCCATACTTGTTTGGCAAATTGTGATGCCCACGGCAGATACCGACGAGGATGCCGAAACATCCGCCGGTGGCGGTTGGTTAGATATGATTGATGGCTTTCGGTATGTCAAACAACGACCCAATATAGGTGTGCTGACCTTAGTCAAAGGTTTATCACAGTTTGGTACCGCGGATATTATGATTGCCCTCTATGCTGAGCATATTTTCGCGGTTGGGAAAGATGGCGCGATTGCCATTGGTGCGATGTACATGGCGTTCGGAATTGGGGCCATTTTAGGGCCAATCTTAATGAATTATCTTGGCGACGGCAGTGATAACTATCTGCAGAAGTCCATCTTCGTCGGGTTTATCATGATGCCGATTGGCTGGTTTATTTTAGCGGCGGCTCCCAATTTACCCCTGGCGATGTTTGGGCTTGTGTTGCGGTCGATGGGTGGTTCAATCAATTGGACCTACAGCACCGTGTTGTTACAAACTAAAGTTGAAAATCGCTTCTTGGGACGTGTCTTTGCCCTCGATTTCAGTATCTTCACTTTATTCATGGCCGGGGCCGTTTGGTTAACGGGTTATTTCATTGATGCCTTTGGTATGGATCCCCGTGAAATGACTTACTATTCAGGCTTAGCCTATATATTCCCGATTTTCTTGTGGCTATATTTTATGTACAGTCGTTTTGCGCCTGCCTTATTGCCGTCGTTAAACCAACCATCAACCGACTAAAAGCCGCTAATTTTCTATATCACTGGCAAATCTTGCTATAATGTAGATAAACATACCAGCAAGGGGTTATCTTATGAGTGATTTTTCTGAACATCGTGATTACAAATTTGATGATGATTCCGGCGGGCGTCGCCGCAAGCGTCGCTCACGGCAGGCACGGTATGACGATGACGCTTGGGGTATGGCTTATTACGGTGATATGAGTGATGGTGCCCGTGCGGACATCGAAGATTGGGCGGCCGGTATGGTTGATGAGGAGAGCCGCCGTTATCGTGATGAACGCCGCAATCGACGTGATCAAGAAACTCTGAACTACGGTGATGACTTGGATGATTTAGATCGCCCAGATTTGGGTAATCGTTCAAGTTCAGGGCGACCTTCCAATAGCCGTTATCGCTCAACGCGGGGGGCTAATCGTCGCTATGATGATTTTAGCGACTCATCAGCTATGAGCCGTGCAGATCGCTTACGTCAACGTTTCAACCGGGGAAGTGGCCAACGTGGTTATGTCGAAGGCAGTGACCGCCCCGGTATCTATGAAGAGCAAGAACGTAAACAAAAACCCAGCGGGGGCGGCGGTGATTTCTTTGACGCTTTATTTGATTTCAAAGTGGACACTCTGCCGGAAACCATTTCATCGGTGGTTGTGATTGCTGTGATTGCCATTATTCTGGTGTCTATTGCGTGTATTGGGGCGGCATGGTTAACGGCCATCGAGGTTCGTAGTCTTCTCAATCTCACCTAAGCCAATATTCGAACATATCAAGTATCTCATATGCTTGTTGAAACCCCTTGACGACAACTCTGATTCGTTAAGGGGTTTAACTTTATCAGTAAAATCTGCCGAAGACTCGCGCAAAACAGCTATTCTTGTTAAGTTATAATTAGGTTTGACTGCATGAGTTGAAAGACTTTTGATGGCTGATAATGGAATGCCACCTGAATTAACCGAATTAATTGACATATTGCGTCGGGGTGATCATAGCTTAGCTCGCGAAGCTGTGGAGCGCCTGCGTGAATATGGCTGGCTCTATGACGATTCGCTCAAAGGCGCAGATTTAACCGGTGCCAATCTGAGTGGTTTAGATTTGCGTGAAGCCCGTTTAATGCTGGTCAAGCTCAATGGGGCTGACTTACGCGGAGTTGATCTGCAAGATGCTTATCTTAGTTGGGCAGATTTACGCGGTGCAAATCTCCGCGGTTCTGATTTACGAAATGCAAATTTCAGCGGCGCGCGTTTAAGTGGGGCAACTTTTCGACGGGCAGACATTCGCAACGCTAGTTTTATCGAAGCCAACCTCAAAGAAGTCAGTTTTGTCCAAGCGAAACTCCAAGATGCTAAATTTGATTGGGCCAGTTTATTTGACGCCACTTTTTATGATGCCGATCTCACAAAAGCATCTCTGCGTGGAGTTGATTTGTGCAAAGCGGATTTACGTCGCACCAATCTCAGCGAAGCACTGTTAGTGAATACGGATTTTAGCGGGGCGGATGTCACCGAAGCCAATTTTACGGCGGCATGGTGTGGGGCAACCGTTTTCGCCAATCTTGATCTCTCCACGGTTAAAGGGTTAGATACTATTCGTCATATCAGTCCGAGTACCATCGGCGTGGATACTCTGTTTCGCTCAAAAGATCATCTCCCCATCGATTTTTTGCATGGGTGTGGTGTCTCCGGCGAGATGATGAAAAATCTCAATCTGATTCCCCTCATCAAATATGATGACTGTTATCTAATTTTTTCCCATCGTGATGCGGGTTTTGCCTATCCCCTCTGTGAAATTCTGCAAAACGAAGGGATCCGGTGCTGGTTGGATGAACATGATACGGTTATGCGCTATGAAGTACGGAATGCCATTAATGATGCTATTCGCCAAACTGAAAAAATCCTTCTCTGTTGTTCGACAGCCTCCTTGGGCAATGAATGGATTGAACCGCTCATCAGCGAAATATTGGCATGGGAAGCCGAATATCAACAGAAGAACAAAACCAATCACCCCGTTTTTTATCTTCTCGATTTGGATGGCTATTTATACGATGGTTATCAAGGTAGTTCGGCTGAAATTTTGCGTAAACGCCTTGTGATTCAATGTCATCAATGGGAATATGATGCTGAATTTCATCAATCAGTTCAGTGGATTCTTGAACTCTTAGACCAATCTATCTAAATTTTAACAGTATTCAACGTTCACCCTACGCTCCAGACTTCGCTAACCTTTTTTAGCACATTTACCAGACTTATGTGCTGAAGGCTTTTAACTTTAGATTTTTCAAGTTAATATCGCGGAGTTCTTTGGAGGAGATCGTAAAATTATGTTGAAGAAACTATTGGTTCTCAGTGTATTGGTTATTACCCTCAGTTTGAGTATTTTGCAGAGTTCACCAAGTTATGCTCAAGATGGCGGCGAAACACCGGCGGCGGTGCGGGAAGCGGCTATCACAGCCTTAAACAATGCTCTGCCTAATATTGGCCGGCCAACTGCATGGCGACACACGATTCTGGGTAGTCTGGACAACACAGCACTGGGTTGCGTAACCGCATCAGGCACATCCCTTGATCAACCTGTCACGGTCTATCAAATCTGGTTAACCTATGGCGACACCGAATATCTCTATCATGTATCGGAAGATGGGACATTGGTGCAAGCCTGTGACCCCAAACTCCCCGCTACAGAATCTCAATCAACCGCATTAACAAGTTGCCCCGCTGATTTTGCTGGCTATATGCGTCCTCACCTCATCTTAAATGGTGAAGGTCGCGTGCGGGTGGGTGATATGGCTAATCATGTCCGTATCCAACCCTCACTCAGTGGTGAGATTGCTTTTCAAATGGACCCCGGTACTTCCTTTGCTGTTATTAGCGGTCCGCAATGTAATGAAGGAATTGTCTGGTGGATGGTCCAAACGGATACTGGTTCAGGTTGGACGGCTGAATCCAACACCAATGATAATGGCGCGTACTATCTGGAACCGACTGGTAAATTATCGGATATTCCACTCTCAACCGAGAATATCACTGACGCTGTCCGCATTAATGCACCATTTGAATTTGTTTTGAATTTAACCATTGATCAATCCGGTCAATTATTGCTCAATACAGGCACGACGTTGGAACGTTATCAATGGAACACTTTGGCTGAAAATTCCACACCCGAAATTATGATGCCCCAAGCCCCAACCTATATCGGAGCCAGTTCAAACGGTCAATATATTGTCACGGGAAGCCATATTGAAGGTGGTTATCGCATCCACTTTTGGAATAGTTTAGATGACGGAAACTTAAACCCTGATCAAGCTTATCAGATCCCTAATGACCGAGGTCTCATGGATCTCGCTGTCAATAATGATGGCATTGTGGCTATGGCTCACGGTTATTTTGGCTTTGGTGACAGTCAAGCCGGACCCGTCATGTTATGGAATGGCAACACCAATACCGAAATGGTTTTACTCCAACACAATGCGCTTGTCACAGATATCGCGTTTAATCATACCGGAACTCTGCTGGCAACGAGCACTATCAACGGTGGAACCTTCATTTGGTCAGTGCCCGATGGCACCTTGGTCACAACCTTAGCTGTTGGTGGTATTCCCGTATTTAGTCCAGATGATGCAACACTCGCGATTGGTGGCAGGAACGGAAATGTCAGTTTATGGGCAACAACCGATTTTATGAATGTCGGGAATATTCGGGCCTTTGAACCCTTTGATATTTGGCCGTCAGCGATCACTGCCATAAACTATAGCCCCGATGGCAGTTTGCTAGCTATTGGACGTGGTTTACGTTTTGTCGATGGCGGCCCACCGGAAGGCTTTACGGCAGATGTGAAAGTAATTGATATTGCTGAGCAATCTATCGCCGCAAGTTTTGTCGGTGATGCGAACTATGTCAATGATGTAGCCTTTGCTCCGGATGGCACTGCGCTAATTGTCAACGAAATCGGTAATTTATATTATCTAGTCGTGCAACCCTAGTGCAAAACGCAGAAAATTCTTTAGAGAAAACGATTTCCAAGCTTTTGTAAAAGCTTGACCAAAACTTTTACAAAGGGCCTATTGAAGCTCATTTAAAGTTTTTTGGTTTCACCTTTTTTACAAAATAGTTAAAGAATCTTTTTCTAAAAATTTCGGGCTGTTTACATTAAGGGACTGCAAGCACGCTTAGCACGGACATGGGATATCTCATGTCCTTTTTTGTTGAACAAATAAAACCCAACCGTGAAATTCCCCTACACATCGTATAGAATACGTCGTACCAGCTTAACGCTATTCATGTGTAAATACTTTGAGGATAAGTTCATTCGTGAGTTCAGAACAACCTGCTAACAAACAAAAACCACTCGATCCTAACTTGTACACTGAGGAATACTTCACTACTGCGTGTGAAGGCTTCTCAGAATTTTTAGATACTGAGGGAGAACATCTTTCGCGGCGTCTATCAGCGGCCTTTGAACTTGCGGAAGTCAATCCGGGGATGAAGGTCTTAGATGTTGGTTGTGGTCGCGGTGAAATTCTATTGCATTGTGCGCGTCTTGGTGCCGATGTTTACGGCATTGATTATGCCCCAGTAGCGATGCAACTTAGCAATAAACTGGTGCAACGCTCGACTGAAGAGGAACTGACGGCTAAATTAGGTTTATATCAAGCCGACGCGAAAAACTTGCCTTTTCCTACAGGTTATTTTGATCGGGTCCTGATGTTTGATGTCGTTGAACATTTGCACCCGTGGGAACTTGATCAAGCCTTACAGGAAGTCTATCGGGTACTCAAACCGGGCGGCATGTTTATTGTGCACACTGCACCGAATGTTTGGTATGACCGTTACGCTTATCCGGTCGTTCGTTCTATTCGCAAAATGATGGGGCAAGGCGCAAATTATCCCAAGAATCCGCGCGCCTTTTTGGTTGACCATAACCAAGATGTGCATGTGAATGAACAATCGTGGTTGAGCCTCCAGCAAACCCTCAACAAAGCAGGTTTTACCAGTAAAGTTTGGCTCGACTCGCCACCGCAAAATCGTTCAGAAAATCCGCTTTTTGCAGTTTTACGCCCCCTGCTCTTTGGCTGGGTACCGATGCGCTGGTTCTTTGAGCGTGAAGTTTTTGGTGTTGCGCGCAAGCCTTCCTAATTCTGAAATATATATGACTATTGTAAGGCTACGGCATGCCGTAGCCTTTTCTTCCCCGTTTAGTTTAAGACCCCATGCAATGGTAGTTTTAGGATGAAATTATTTTGGCTATATTACCGCTCTTAGATGGCGAAACCCTTCTCGAAAATCTTCACAAACTTGCTCAATTTGGTAGCGATGAACACGGCGCGATGCATCGCACGGCTTATACACCTGCAGATTTACAAGCACGCGATTGGGTGATTGCACGTCTCAAAAATCTTGGTTTAGAACCTCAAATTGATGCGGCAGGCAACACAACCGCTGTGTATGCAGGTCAAGATAATACACTTGCGCCAATTGGCATCGGTTCACATACTGACACCGTCCCCGCTGGTGGTCAATATGACGGCGCACTTGGTACTTTAGCCGCTCTCGCCGTCCTCGAAACATTACACAATGCCAATCTGCGCCTTCAACATCCCATTGAATTTATCAATTTCGCGGCGGAAGAAGCCACAATGGCTGGCGGCACAACTGGTAGCCAAGCCATGTTAGGCATTTTTGATGAAGCCATTTTTGATAAACCCGCGTGGGATGGTGTCTCGGTGCGGACTCATTTTATTGAGGCGGGTCTCGATCCGAACCAAATTAAACAAGCCAAACGTCCTGCCGAGAGTTTAGCCGCTTTCTTAGAACTGCATATTGAGCAAAGTGCTAAATTGCTCGAAGCAAATAAATCTATTGCTATTGTGGAAGGCTTTGTAGGCATTCGGCGTTATGCCGTCACCTTTACCGGCTATGCCAATCATGCTGGCACGACACCGATGAATCAACGCGATGATGCGCTCTTAAAAGCCCTACCCTATGCGGCAACAGTTAATCAGATTGCTATTGAGCACAATATTGTGGGTACGGTGGGTACATTTGACGTGTTACCCGGCGCACCAAATGTCATTCCCGGCCAAGTTGATATGGTCGTTGAAATTCGCGCCCTTGAGGATGATCTGCTAGATACGGTCGAAGAAAAGTTGCGACAGGAAGCAGTAACGAATGGCGCGAACTTTAACCCCATTGTCAAAAAGCCGCCAGTCAAATCGGATAAGCGAATTATGACTGCTCTTGAATTAGGCTGTCAACAACTTGAATTATCTTATTTAACGATGCCCAGTGCGGCGGGGCATGATGCGATGAATATGGCACGAATGTGTCCAGCGGGGATGGTCTTTGTACCCAGTCAGGGCGGCATCAGTCATTCACC
>JBNLCD010000276.1:0-7441 GCA_050303635.1 Anaerolineae bacterium | reverse complement strand
GATCTGATAGCCGTTTGATTTTGCCCACGCAAAAACAGCCGTCATCGCTTGGATGACATCAAAGACCGGACCGGTATGGACGGCACAAGCCATGAGGGAGGTGTCAGTTAGCTGTTGAATCTGTAATTCTCCGGTGCTTCGTCCGCCAAGTTCTTCGTAGACTTCAGTTTCAACCGGAATCGCAATTTCCATGTCAATATTTTCGTCATGAAATTCTTCGGCGTGATATATCACCATTTCGGTGCCATGCGGACGAATTCCCTGTTTTTTGAGCCAAGCATAGGCTTCATCAAACATCGTACAGCGATAGTGTTGCATGTCGTCGAGGGTGGGGACCACACTGCGCATGGTAGCAACCGTTATTGGTTCGGCGTTCTTCTGGACAATGGCATAATCCGTGGGTTGATCAGCTTGTTCAATCATATGCAGACGCGCTTGCACCCGTTGGAGTCTTTTCTGTTCTTCAGAAATGTGGTCTTGAAGCTCGGCTTGTTTGAGTGCCAACATCCCTTGCAAACGCTCCGGCGGCAAATCTTCGGCCAAGAGATGACCAATCTGCTCAAGGGATAGACCTAAATCGCGTAGCGCGAGAATCCGATGTAAACGTGGCAGTTGGTTAAGTGTGTAATAGCGATAGCCCGTGAAATGATCGACTTCTTCAGGTTTGAGGAGGCCTAATTTGTCATAATGACGCAACATCCGCACCGAGATTTGGCCGATTTGCGAAAATTCCCCGATTTTGAACATGCTTGACTCTCCTGATCAATGATGTAAACCAAGCATACACCCTGACATAGTGTGAGAGTCAAGCACAGAGAATTACATATTCTTATGAAGAACGACCGCATGTCGTAGTTCTAATCAAAATTATTTTTCAAATGGATATTTCAAGCCCCAGCGTTCACGCAAAGTATCCATTGTTTGCATAATGCTGAGCGACTCATCAAGCGGCATAATGTCGCTCTCCAGTTTGCCAGCGCGAATACAATCCATCACTTCACGGGCTTCATAAGTATAGCCATTCCCCCAACGAATTTCCTCAAAGCTCACCGGATCTTGGCCATCCAAATGCAATGTCATCTTATCGGGATTCCAGAATTGTTTGTGGACCGTCACCCGACCCTTTTCGCCAATAATGGTCGCACTTTGGCTTAAGATAGACACCATCGCCGATTGCAAACTCGCGAAAACACCTGATTCAAAGCGGAATTGCATCGCGTTCTTGTAATCGATACCGGGTTCACCCAGTTCGACCATTGTTTGAATTTCAGTGGGTGTACCAAAGAGCATGGAGGACAGTGAAATCGGATAAATACCCAAATCCAAGAGCGCACCGCCACCTAGAGCCGGATCGAATAAGCGACTTGTCGCGTTAAAATCAAAATTGAAGCCGAAATCCGCTGACATAAAATGAATTTTGCCGAGTTTCTCTTCTGCTAACCATTCACGCAAGCGCGCCATCAGGGGGAAGAAACGCATCCAAACAGCTTCCATCAGGAATAGTTTCTTCGCGCGGGCTAGATCAATAATTTCTTGGGCTTCTTGGGCGTTAATCGTAAATGCTTTTTCGTTGAGAACGTGTTTCCCCGCGTTCAGGCTGAGGCGAACATTGTCAGCGTGCATGGCATGTGGCGTGCCAACATAAATTACATCCACATCGGGATCACTGACCAATTCTTCGTAACTGCCATAAGCGTGCGGAATTTCAAATTTGTCAGCAAAAGTTTTAGCCGAATCAAGTGTCCGTGAACCCACGGCCACAACTTCGGCATCATCCATAATTTTTAGATCTTCGGTAAATTTACGGGCGATTTTCCCCGTGCTCAAAATGCCCCAGCGTATTTTTGTCGTCATTCATGAACTCTCCCAATAGAAATAATATAGAGAGACTGATTATAACACTCTCCTCCCAAATTAGGCTTGTTTTCCGGGATAGCTCTACCTAACCGGGTTTTTGTAAGAAATATAATAGTTCCAGTCAAAACCATATACCTTCTGCAACTCCTTATAGCATCCTAACGTAAAATGTTTAGAACAAATGCACCACCAATCTGATGTATAATCTACATCCACCTGATATGTTTGGGGTCGTTTGTAGCAAAATCTGCCAGAAAGGAACAATTAGGCGTATGAGAATTATTGTGCATACAGGCAAGGGGGGCGTTGGTAAAACCAGCACATCTGCGGCAACCGCTTTACGGTGCGCGCAAATGGGTTTGAAAACCATCGTTATCAGTACCGATACGGCCCATTCCTTAGGCGATTCTCTTGAAAAAGAAATTGGCCCTGAGCCTACCCAAATCATGGATAATCTGTGGGCGCAAGAAGTTGATGCCCGCTATAGCATTGAAAAATACTGGTCACGCGTCCAGCAATATCTTTTACGCGTCTTAACCCAACGCGGGGTTGATCAAATCATTGCCGAAGAGGTCACAGTGTTGCCCGGTCTAGAAGAAGGTGCGCACTTGCTGTGGATTAATCAATACATGCAGGAAGGCTTCTTTGATGTATTGATTGTGGACGCCGCGCCAACCGCCGAAACTTTGCGTCTACTGAGTTTACCAGATGCGTCACGCTGGTGGTTTGACCGCATTATGCGCATTGTGAACACGGGCAAATTCTTGCGACCGTTTATTCGTCCAATCTTGGGTGCAGATTTGCCCGAAGCAGATGAAATGCAAGGTGCCCAAAACCTCTTTGATACACTCTCATCCGTCAGTCAATTGTTGGCCAATCCTGAAGTGAGTACCTTGCGACTGGTATTAACACCGGAGCGTATGGTGGTCAAGGAAACGCAACGCACCTATACCTATTTGAATTTGTATGGCTATGCCACGGATGCGGTGGTTTGCAACCGGATTATTCCGCCGGAAGTCACCGACCCATATTTCCAAGCGTGGAAAGATCTGCAAAGCGAAAACATGCAACTCATTGATGAAGCATTTGGGGAATTGCATCGTTTTAATGCACCGATGTTTGACCGCGATGTCAGTGGTTTAGATACACTCTATCGGCTGGCCGATGCGCTTTATGGTGATGAAAACCCGGCCAAGATTATGACCAAGCCTTCCGCTGTGCATAATATCTCGGTCGATGAAGATACCGGTGATTATCTGTTGCGTATTCCATTGCCATTTGCGGAAAAAGGTGACTTGGATTTGTACCGCAGTTCAGATGAATTGACAGTTCGGGTGGGTCCCTATCGCCGGAACATCGTCTTGCCATATGCTTTATGGAAGATGGATATTGAGAAAGCCCGTTTTGTTGACAAGGGATTACTCATCCGCTTTACCAATCCATCTAAGCAGGAAAACTAATTTTAGATGAGTTGTACATCTAAACAAGATACGTCGGGCGACACATGTGTCGCCCGACGTTGATTTACGGTGCTGTCCGTCTCCGTCCAATGCCTCAGTATTTTCAAATAAAATGATTGAGTAATATAACACCACCACCTTATTTTTTGCTTGAGTGTGTCCTATCTTGGGGCAACGGTGTCAAATTGGCGCAACCCTGTCTAGACGTCGGCAAACTTTAGCGCATAATAGAGAGCCTATTCATTTTATGTTACGGGAGGAACTGATTTGAATTCAGCAAATTATGAGCAATTTACGCAAAATCTCCGCGAGAATTTAGAAAAAGATGAACGTGTACTGGGCTTAGTCGGATTGGGGTCGATGGCCGATAAATCACGGCGCGATGCCTATTCAGATCACGATTTTTATGTGATTACAGAAAGTGGTACACAAGAAGATTTTCGTCAAAATCTGGAATGGCTTCCAAACACTGAGCGCATTGCTTTCTCTTTTCGCGAAACCGCGCATGGGCTCAAGGTGATGTATGAAGATGGTCATTTGCTAGAGTTTGCAATTTTTGACCTAGATGAACTACGCGACTCGAAATCCGCCGTTTTTGAGGTTCTCATTGACCGGGCCGACATTGCCAGCATTATGCCGCATACTTTATTGACGGAAGCGCCCAGTCGAGATTTTCACAAAGAACTTTTGCATGCACTAAGTTTACTCCAAGTTGGGGCGGGTCGTTATAGCCGTGGTGAACATCTTAGTGGGCATATCTTCATCAAAAGTTATGCCCTGATGCACTTGTTACCTATTCTCATTGAATATGTGGAAACAGATAATCCAGAAAAACTTGACCCACTTGATGCGTTCCGGCGTTTCAGTTTTGCTTACCCAGAATTGGGAGGCGAGTTGGATGCGATCATGCATCTATCCCCACTTGAAACGGCGCAAAAGTTGGTCGGGGTTATTGATTATTATTTAGCAAAACGTATGCCCGATTATCCAAGTCAAGCTGTGCAAGTTTTGGCTCAGTATCTAGCTAAGATCGCTGATTAGCTCAGTTGAGAAGTACTAAGCGACTCCAAACGGGATAATGATCGGATGTGCCACCGTTGCCATTTGTCCATACTTTGACTTCTAAAGTTACAATCAGATCACTATGCCAAATATAGTCTATGCGGATAAGTGGTTTGATAAAATCTGGGGTATGCATATTGCCCCAATCGTAACCACCCGCCGGAAATGTTAACCCAAATCCAAAACCCTGCTCGGCAAAACTATCGGTCAATTGATTGTTAATCAGATCATAGGTTGCGCTGAGCGGGGTATTATTGCAATCACACATGAGAAGCACCGGATAGGTCTCTTGCGTGACCAGTTCCATAATCTGCCGTGTTTGCTCAATATTGATTGCAGAGGGCTCAAAATAAGGCGTGTTGGGGTGGTAAGTGTATAGGACAACAAACTGGCCATTTACATCAACCACGGCGCGTCCATAACGGGGTTGAGTTGTTTCATAATTACGCGGAATATGAAACTGGGGTTCCTCGACAAAAGGATATTTACTCAGGATTGCTAAGCCATCCACGCCATTGACAATACGGTTGGCTTGATAGGGATAGACATCACCTAACTCTGCCCGCAATTGATAGCGCAAAGTTGGGCGAAATTCTTGAATAGCGACAAAATCGGCATCCATATCCGCAATAACAGCGAGTGTTTCGGATGGATCAGCAATATGACCTAAAACATTATAGGTCGCCGCCGTCAATTCAATGCCTTCTACATTCGGCGTCGTTTGGGGTATCCATAACGGTCCGTATAGAAGACCAAACATTAAAATCCCCGGCAATAACCAGATACCAAGCCACCAGCGCCGCGTAAACGGCAGGATTAGCACAGCAATTACAACAGATGACAAGGTAATCCAATGGGCGATATGATTGGCAAATTCAAGCGGTCTTATGGCATCATGAAATAGTAAAAAGAGGATGACATAGCTGTTAACTATAAATCCCCAACCCAGAGCGGCTAAAATCAGCAAGCCACGCATACTGCGCCAGATATTAATGCTTAAGGTATTGTCTTGAGAGCGTATATCCTGCATAAGATAGATGCCTCCGCCGTGTAGATATCATTGATTGATTATTCTTGATATCTTGTCTTAAACACAACCTCTTATTCTGCACCGCTTGACTGATGCAAATATAGCGCTGAGCCATCTATTGACTGATTTAGAGGAAAAGTCTATATTCTGCTACTTTTTACTCAAAAGCTTCAAAATATCTTGACCATATTTCTGCAAACGATAGGTTCCAATGCCATTTACTTGACTTAGCTCATCTAAAGTATGCGGATGTTGATGAGCAATATCGAGCAGAATATGCTTAGAGATAATGATATCGCTCTCGACACCACGTTCAGTGGCCTTGAGTTTGCGCCAGTTACGCAACTTTTCATAACGAGCGAGGACCGCTTGCGGGATATTTGGGGATGACCGTGTATGCCGTGGCGGTTCTGCTTTTTTACCACGTTCAATCGCGGCAAAAATTTGTGGACCAAAACGCTTGGCCTGATGGGTGGGGAAACCCTTTAGTAGTTCAAGTTGACGTATATGATCGGGTTGATTCTGAGCCAGTCTCAGTAATGTTTTATTTTGTAAAACTTTGAAAGGCGGACGATTCATGCGCGCCGCTGTTTCTTCACGCCAAAGATATAATTCGCGAAGAATCGCGAGCTCAGTATTGTTTAAATGACGCGTATCTTTAATGCGCCAAAAACCATCTTCATCAAAATTCTTTTCAATCGGGGGCAAGTCGGTCAGATAATCGAGCGTTTCATTGACCTCATCCATATAACCTTGATCTTCAAGCTCAGTGCATAATTGATGACGTAAATTCAGCAGATAATGCGTATCCATTTGGGCATAGTGTAATTGTTCATCCGGCAACGGACGTTTACCCCAATTGGCTTGCTGATATTGTTTATCGACTTCGACTCCAAAATAATCTGCTAATAAATTACTGAGGCCAACCTTCGTTTTACCCAATGTCCGCGCGGCTAAATGCGTATCAAATATATTCACGAAATCAAATTCAAAATCGCGCTTGAGGGACATGATATCATATTCGGCCCCGTGGAAAATGACTTCGGTTTCAGCCGATGCCATCAGCTTGCCAAGCGGGCGCATATCATCAATCGTAAAAGGATCAATAATATAGTCTTTGATATAACTTAAATCACCATTATTTTTACTGTTAATAGACAACTGAATAAGACACACTTGCTCATAGTACGCATACAGACTGTTGGATTCAGTATCTACTGCCAAATGCGGTACACCCTGCAGGGCATCTACCAATTGTTCGAGTTCTGCATTGCTTGCAATTAATTCAGCTTTAGGAAAGGCTTGGGTCATACATCCTCACAAAAAATTTAATTCTAAAAAACATTATATCCAGCGTCGTCGTTTGAAATATAGTAACAGAAATAGTGAGATAGCTATCATCCCACCAATGATAATACCCACCGCAACATCACTGTCTTGAATAGGCAGGGCAACATTCATGCCATAGAAGCCCACAATTATTTCAAGTGGCATGACAATCACCGAAATAATTGTCAGAATACGGATAATCTCATTCGTTTCCAGTGTCGCGACTGTATCTGTCGTATCAACCAAACCAGCAACCATTTCTCCATAATCTGTAACCATATCTTCCGCTTTGCGCAAGTGGTCAAGAATATCCCCAAAATAGACATCGAGTTCATCGTGAATATAGGGTCGTTCAACCCGTTCAAGATTCGAGACAATTTCGACCTGAGGATGCATAATCCGCCGCATAGCAATCACATCACGGCGCACATAGGCTAGTTCACGGATTACCCGTCGCTCATTATCCACGAAAATCGCTTCTTCAAGTTTCCGGATCTTTGTATCAATCTTGTAGAGCATCGGGAAGATATCGTCAATTAAGCGGTCAATAACGGCATAAAAAACCCGACTCGCGCCGCGTCCCATAAATTGTTCACGCGTGTTGTCGTCTTGCTGACATTGTTCGAAAAGTCGGGTTAAGGCGCGCAGTGAACCATCATGAATGGTTACTAAAAAACCACTACCAATAAAGATATCAACTTCA
>JBNLCD010000275.1:0-7449 GCA_050303635.1 Anaerolineae bacterium | reverse complement strand
CCCCACGGCTTCATAGAAATCTTTTTCTATGTCACTGACCCAATCCATGCGATTCGCCAGCGCGAGCATAATGCCCAAGGACCAGCCAATGGCCGCACGGGGTTGCCCGATGGTATCTTTGAATTGCCAAACAACGTGCCCTTCGCGCTCGGCTTGTTGGGCTAGTTTCCCGCCAGTTGTCACGGCCAAAACTTGCGCACCCTGATCATGAGCCTGTTCATAGATAGCCAAGGTTTCTTCAGTGTTTCCTGAAAAACTGCTGGCAATCACAAGGGTATGTTTATCACGGGCATAAGCGGGTAAATCGTAACCACGGATAACTTGAATTGGCACTGGTGCAGAGCTTGCGACATAATTCGCCATCAACTCGCCGCCAATGGCTGAACCGCCCATCCCTGCAATCACCACCTGCCGCACATCACGCAACCGATCGGGCAATGGCAAATTTTGCGCATAGTGCCACGCCTCAGTATAATGTTCGGGCTGGTTCTCAATATGCCGTAGCATATGGGAGGGATCGACAGCCTCAATATTATCCATACGATCTAAATCCATTGTGTTCTCCCAATTCGATCTATAACTAATTCTAGCTAAGTCCAGCTAAATTGTTAGGTTAAATGTGACAAAATAATTCTTAGTTTTTCAGCGGATTTTCCCCAAGACTTTTTTCTAATACCAGCTTGATTATAACAAACAGAATGTTTGCAATGCGGGCAAAATTCTTGTTATAATTAAGTCAATTCGAATTTTATGCCTTCCAGACTTGTGCTGGAGGGCATTTTTGTTTCACCTAAAACCCAATTTTGCTGAAATGAGGTGATCAGATGTCGCAATGGAGCATGCAATTGGTGGAATGTATCAAGTGTGGAAAGCAATGGATTGTGGCTATGCCAGATGGCAAGGGGATGATTCGATGCCCGCTCTGTCATTGGGAGAGTTCGCTCGACAACGGTCTAGATTTGGCCGCGCAACATGCGGCGGAGCGTTTTGGCAAGGAGATTTGGTCATGGGTGCCCGATGATGAATGGATTCGGACCGATGATTTAGATGATGTGGTTTGATTGAAATAAAAAGGCGACGGAATTTCCGTCGCCTCATAGAGTAGTCTGAAATTTAGCGATTAGTCGCCGGGAGCCATCACCGGAACATTGTGTCCACCTTCAACTTCAGGTGTGGGTTCATCATCTTCGACGATGCCACCGTGGCCTGCCGCTTGAACTTCGTGCGGAAGGAGGACATAAGCGACAACTGCCGCAAAGAGCATGATAATCGAACCAATCAACATGGCTTCACTCATCCCGGAGACAAAAGCTTGATCTGCCGTGCTGATAATTAAATCGCGGGCAAAATCAGGCATTTGCGGATTGGCGCTCACAATATGCGCCCCTTGAATGCTGTCTGTGACCGCTGTCATTGCTTCAGACGGGAGATCGAGTTGAATCTTTTCTACCTCAGAAATATAGTGGGTATTCATAATCGTACCAAGCACGGCTACACCGAGAGCACCACCGAGTTCACGGGTGGTATCGTTCATCGCTGAACCAACACCTGCTTTATTGGCAGGTACGGAACCCATAATGGAGTCAGTAGCCGGACTGACAGCCAAGCCCATCCCGGTTGCAATAATAATCTGGCCGATGATGATGTCTGGCATATAACTACTGTCAACTTTATATTGTTGGGACATATAGAATAACCCAGCCCCTAAGATCAAAATACCGAGCGTAACGGTACGCTTAACACCCAAACGCTTGGTAATTTGCGCTGAAATCGCTGATGTAAAAGCCATTGTCAAAGCTAACGGCACAATCCGAATTCCAGCTTCAAGCGGGGTGAAACCAAGGACCGTTTGTAAATATTGGCTCAAGAAGAACACCGAACCAAACAGCGCGAACATAATCATCGCCAAGGCGGTATTCGCTCCGGTGAAAGACATGTTACGGACGAAGCTCAAGGGTAACATGGCATCTTCATAACGATTTTCCCACCAAGCAAAGATCGCTAACAAGATCGCGGCTATACCAAAGGCCACTAAAACGGTTTCATCGGTCCAGCTTTTCGCGCCAGCTTCAATGATGCCGTAAATCAACGCAAACAGGCCGGGGATAGACAGAATAACGCCAATCCAGTCAGGCTTGGGGGCCGTTTCATCGCGGGATTCGTTGAGCATGAAGGCCCCACCCACAATGGCAAGAACAATAATTGGCAAGTTCACAAAGAACACGGAGTGCCAGCTATAACTTTCGAGCAACCAGCCACCTACAACCGGACCCGTACCAACACCTAAACCAAAGACGGCGGCCCAGAGCGCAATTGCTTGGGAACGTTCTTCGCGTGGGAATGTGGCCGTAATGATGGATAACGTTGCTGGCATGATAATGGCCGCCCCAATACCCAAGAAACCGCGTGCAGTAATCAACATATTGGTTGAGTCAGATAACGCCGCCCAGAGTGAACCAATCCCAAAAATGACGAGGCCCACTTGCAAAATACGCTTACGCCCGATGCGGTCACCCAGCGACCCCATGGTCAGCAAAAGCGCGGCAAAAACGAGAATATAGGCGTCGACAATCCATTGCAAATCGCTTGCTGTGGCACCGAGATCCCGTGAAATAGACGGAATAGCGACGTTGAGGATTGTGTTGTCAATACTAATAACGAGCAGGGAGATACAGATAAATAGCAACCCCCACCAACGATTACGAAAATAGAATTCATCTTCGCGTTGCATAAAAGTCATGGCAGAATATACTCCATTACCCAAACTGATTTAGCAAATTTAGCTTAACTTACTTAACGCTCACTAAGTTAAGTTTCCAAAAAATTAAAATATGCTTCTCTATAATTTTCAGAGAACGCACCAGTCCTAAGCTAGAAAGCACGCTCAGCGCGTATTTTATTGGCAAAAAATGGGGATTTTTTAGTTATTACCTAGGTTATATTCTTTAAATCAAACAACAGAATGGCAGTCTCGATCAGTGTTTCTGATGAAAACTCAACCACGTTTTCAAGTTCCAGATTCCAGAACAATTGACCATACCCAATCTGCATACAAATAAACATCATGGCGATATTGTGGGCCAATTGCGGATCATCAATAAAGCGTTCAACTTCGGCTTTAAACAGTGATTGATATTCAACATGAATTTCGTGAAATGTTGCGCGTTCTTCATCGCTCAAGCGCGGAAATTCTGCCACTATCCAGCGAAATTTAGACATGCCTTCGCGACCAACGATCTGAATTTTTTCAGATAAACAGCGAATCAACTCTGAAAATGATTCTGCGCCATGACAGCGCGGAATAATTTCTGTAAAGTCAGGCATTTGCGTAGTTAACACGGTCCGCAGAAGTTGACGTTTACCTTCTTTAAAATGATAGTATAACGCGGCTTCTGTCACACCCACGGCTTCAGCAATTTGACGCACAGATGTGGCGCTATATCCTTGTTCACGGAATAGGTCGCCCGCTGTTTGTATGATTAATTCTTTGCGATTAACGCGGTCTGTGCTCATTGATTTCTCTAACTTAACGAGTGTTAACTAAGGTAAATTTACGTCATTTTTTTCAACCTGTCAAGCATTTTACGAAACTCTAACACTTTGGTCATGAGTGAATCCCCAAAAGACTGATTTTTGACTAGGTTCAAAATATGCTAATCATCATACGAATAATGGCGGAGCGTCCATAGGCAAGCTGAGTATTTAGCCATATAATGACAGCGACTTATTAGTAATGAAAGATAGGATAGACCCATGCGTTTTGCAGATAAAATTGTTTTAGTAACAGGTGGTGCCGCCGGCATTGGTAAAGCAACTGTTGAAAAATTTGCCGCTGAAGGTGCTACTGTTTGTTTATGTGATATGAATGAAGAAGCGGGTAAAGCTGTCGCTGAAGCAGTGAATGGCCGTTTTGATAAAGTAAATGTCGCTGATCACACCGCCACCAAAGAATGGGTAGATAGCATTGTTGCCGAATATGGCAAAGTTGATGTTTTGGTCAACAACGCCGGTATTTTACGGGATGGCCAACTCGTTAAATTTAAGAATGGCGAAATGGTCAGCAAAATGACCGAAGAAGAATTTGACGCGGTTATCGGTGTTAATCTCAAGGGTGTTTTCAATTGCACCCAAGCCGTTGTGCCTCACATGGTTGAGCAAGGCGGGGGCGTGATTATCAGTGCATCATCTGTCGTTGGCCTCGATGGTAATTTCGGCCAAACCAATTATGTTGCCACCAAAGCCGGTGTTGTCGGCATGACCAAAGTTTGGGCCCGTGAATTGGGTCGCTACGGTGTGCGCGTCAATGCGATTGCACCGGGCTTCATTGAAACCGCAATGGTTGCCCAAATGCCTGACAAGATTTTGGATGCGATGGTTGGTCGCACCCCACTGCGTCGCCTTGGTAAGCCCGAAGATATTGCCAATGCCTATGCATGGTTGGCTTCTGATGAAGCAAGCTTTGTCACGGGTCATACCTTACGCGTCGATGGTGGTGTTTTGGTCGGAACCTAAGCCAACAAAAAATCATTACTTAGATAGCAACCAAAAAGGTGGCCACAAAACTGCGGCCACCTTTGTAATTTTCTGCAATAAAACTGCTTGCGTTTACGAGAATTTATGCAATTCGTCGAGACGTATCCAACCCGCTCGTAAAGCAACCAGCGCCGCTTCGGTCTTAGACGAAACTTCGAGGCGGTCCACAATGGTCATCAGATAGCGGGCGACATCCATTTCGCCCAAGCCCAGACGGCGGCCAACTTCAGCATTATCAAAACCAGCGGCTACACAAGTTAAAATATCTTGTTCGGTACCATTCAGCGGCGTATCTTGCACATCGCGTTCCATGAGGTAATCAACGACTTTTTCGGCGACACCGCGCCCTAAAATCAAGCGACCCGTCATCACTTCACGGATAGATTGGGCAAGATCATTTTCCGAGCTTGTCTTGAGTACATACCCATGCGCGCCGGCGCGTAAGGCCTCCATGATGTAGGTTTGCTCATCTCGTCCGGTGAGTACCAAAACTTTAACTTCTGGATATTCAGCGCGAATCCGTGGCAAAATCGCCATCCCGCTCGTACCCGGCATATTGAGGTCCAAGAGCAAGACATCAGGTTCTTCTTGTTTCACCCATTCATAGGCTTCTTGTCCGTCTGAGCCCTGACCCACCACCGAAAAGCCTTGGATATCACCGAGGAAATAAGCCAGACTTTGACGGGTTAAGGCATGGTCATCGGCTAGCACAATGCGGACCAGCGGCGTGAGCTTATTGGCTTCCATCGTATCTAAATGACTTGTTGTGGAAACTTCTTCCGTCTCAGGCCCGTCATCGACTGAATCAACTGCTTGCACTTCACCCGTAATGGACGCGTTACCATCAAATTTGGCAGTTTGGAGCGCTTCGGCCATTTCTTCGGCTGACGCAAAACGTGCTTCCCGCTTCTTTTCAAGCGATTTGAGAATAATTTCTTCTAATGCGGGCGGTACATGATCAATATATTTACTGGGTGGCTCGGCCTCTTTCTTGACCTGTTGCAACAAAATACTACCAATATCATCAGCATCAAATGGCAATTGGCCGGTTAATAATTCGTAGAGCACAATCCCCAGTGAATAAATATCGGTGCGTGGATCAAGTTTTAACCCTTGGGCTTGTTCCGGCGAAAGATAAGCCGGTGTTCCAATAATGGTCCCCAGCGCCGTTAGCCGTTTTTCATCCCCTGAATGTGAAATCGCCAAACCAAAATCCATGAGCTTAATCTGGCGGCTATCGGTCATATAAATATTGGCGGGCTTAATATCACGGTGAATCAAACCGACTTGATGCGCATAAGCCAATGCCTGACAAATTTGATAACCGATATCAATGACGTCACTCGCTTTAGCCGGCATCAAGGCATGCAGAGGTTGACCTGTGATGAGTTCAACCACAAGATAATGGTGGGCCCCATCTTCGCCGACATCATAAATACCCATAATGCCGCTGTGGCTGAGCTTGGCCGCCGCTAAAGCTTCGCGTTGAAAACGTTTTTTAGTTGTATCGTGTACATGAGGAAGCAAGACTTTAACGGCCACTTCGCGTTCCAGACGAAGGTCAGTAGCTTTATAGACAACTGCCGTTGAACCTTCTCCAATCATTGCATCTAAACGATACCGTTCATTGAGCGTTTGCCCAATCATCCCACTCTCCCTGCCTTAGTTTGTATCAATATTCATCATGCGCCTGAGTCTACTTAGAATAGCGCTATTTAGCAACATTTGGTTCAAATCCTCTTCGTTCCATTATCGATGCGCTAAATATCGAGGATTCGATGACATTCGAACTGATGGTGATTGTCAGAAATCTTTGCAAATAGGATTCATTATCTGTTTTGCAAAAAAGATAAACCCCAAATACTTTAAATGAGCTTCAATAAAGCCCTTTCTAAAAGTTTTGGTCAAGCTTTTGCAAAAGCTTGGAATATCTTCTCCTCAAAAATTGGTGTTTTGACTTAGTCAGCTTTGCCGGCTAAAACAATCATGCGTGGACATCCATCCATATACGGACCTTCATCATAATCACCATAAACTTCACGGATTTCGAGACCATTCGCCGCCAAGAGCAATTGCAACTCGCTATAGAACACATACCGCAAAACAAGATGCGCTAAGGTACGTTTAAGCGTTGAATCGGCGGTGATTTCATCATAAATCCATGTAACGAACAATTCTTGAGTCACGCGGTCGAGCTGGCTGACTGATTGTTGCATCACCGCATGCCCCGTTTCCGGTTCAATAAATGTGCGATCAAGGCGAATCGCATCATCATCTTGCGTGGCAAAAACTTCACCCGCATTGGGTAAGTCGAAGACGATCACACCATCATCCGCCAAAATTTCAGAGAGTTTCGCGAGCACCTTCAACTGGGTTTCTTGATCACGAAAGTGCATGAATAAGTGATAGGGCAACAGAATCAGTTGATAGGGTTCAGCCGGTTGATGGTGCAATATATCGCCGACTTCAAAATCAATGAGGGCGCTGGCTTCACCTAAACTCGCGGCTTTACGCTGACCCCGTTCCACCATAAAAGCGGATGTATCAACGCCCACACAATGATGGCCCTCTTGCGCCAAATGGAGCATGACGCGCCCCGTGCCACACCCTACATCCAAAATCGGTTCGCCATAAATTTCAGCCAGACTGCTATACAGCGGCAAATCATCCGTCATTTCAATATTTTCCGCATCATAATAGCGGGCAATGGTGTCATAAAATTGCGTCATATGTGTTTTTATCCTGTGGTCAAAGAATCTCTGCGGAATTATACTTCACCCACTAAACGAGTTGTAGTTAAAGATATCAACAGGAAAATTTATGAGCTTAATTTCAATTTTTATTGGCGGACTTTTTTTAATCGGTGGTATTTGGCGCCTGGGTGTTTTTGTGTTGGATTGGCGCGCCTCCAATGTG
>JBNLCD010000274.1:0-7455 GCA_050303635.1 Anaerolineae bacterium | reverse complement strand
TTTATTACCATAGCTCACATCCGCCATCACCCGAACATGCGCGGCACGTGTTTCAAGGCGAATATTAGTGACAGAAATTTGATTCAAAAAATAGTATCTTTCTTTAGCAGTCTAGGCCTATAGTCTGTGCAAAATTGTTTTAACAGTTGGCCGTAAAACATTCCAGAGGAGTGGATATTGGCGAAACCATGCTTGGATTTTAGGATTTTTCAGGAGAAGTGCAAGGCTCCCGCCCGACATGCTTTTTTCCAGCAGATATTCCATCGGTTCCGCTAAGTCGTCGCGGCCTTGCGCACGGGCCACTGCCAACATATCATCATAATACTCGCGGTTTCGTTCCCGAATCCGATAGTTTTTAATCCCCTCAGCGGTGAAATAGTCATCCTCAAAAATATCCATTTCTTCACGCAGACCGAGCAATTCTAAGCCCACTTTCGTGCGATAGCATTTCTCGCAAATACCACAATTGCCTGTCGGTGATTTCCAGCATATTTTCAGATGTTTACGAAAAACCGGACTAGCCACATTCGCCTCTAATTTCTCAAAGCGCGAGACGCCCGTGCCCGCATTTTGCACCTGTGTCACGGACGATGACCACAAAGGATCAATATCCGGGTGATGGTGATGATTAACGGCTGTGCGAATCCCCATCGAGGGCGTGAGAATTTGTTGATAGCGATTTTCGAGGATGCTCAGACAACCCATAAAAAATGGGATGAAACCAAAATAGGACCAATGGACAATTTGCCAATTGGTTTGGCGAATATTCGTTTCTAAAAATACGGTTTCTTTGCCAAGTTCACGCGCCACATCAAGCACCGATTCTTTAACCTGTCCGCGATATTCGTCGGCAGTATGGCGGATGACAATTAAGTCATCAATCGGCGGATCATTTTTGAGTACGGTATAAAACGAATCGATGCCCAGCGAAAACAGTGTGCCAGTGCGTTGCGGTGACGCCTTGATAGGTTCAAGCGGGGCATTAATTTTGACAGGTTTGGCCAGCGGATACCATTGGACCAATTTATCCATCGCGCTATGAATATTTTCATATAAGACGGGGTCAACGGGCGCATCAATCTGGATAGGCTGGTGCAAGGTCAGCGCTAAGGGCAATAGAATGCGCAACCACGGATTACCGGACAAACTGACCTCATCCGCTAAATGGGCAGGGACTTCTATCCAATAGCTTTCATTCTTTAGAAATTTGTTACCATAACTCACATCCGCCACCACGCGAATATGTTCGGCACGTGTTTCACGCCGAATATTGGTGACTACAATACCATTCACTGCAATGAGGCTCCTGCCAAAATGTGGAAAACCACCAAAATTTATTTGTTATCCTTAATTGCAATGTAATGGAGCACTATCTGACTGTCAATTAGCAGATTGATCTTTGGTCAAATAGCCCATCTTTTTCCCGATTATGATTTAGGCGCTGGTCCATGTATATTATGAATGGACTGACCAAAAAGACGGAAGACGATAGGCCGGAAGAGGTTCCAAAGCAGGGGCCGTTGCCGAAACCATGCTTGATATTGGGGGTTCTTCAGGAGAGTCGATATTTTCCGCGCCGACACCGTATTCGCCAGCAGATACTCAATTGCCTCAGCCAGATCATGGCGCTCTTTGGCATAGGCAACAGAGAGCAAGTCACGGTAGTATTCACTATTGATTACTTTGATCTGGCGCGCTTTGATACCTTCGATTGAGAAGCGCTCATCCTCAAAAATAGCCATTGTCTCACGCAACCCCAACAATTCGAGACCGATCTTCGTGCGGTAGCATTTTTCACAGATTCCACAATTGCCAGCGGGCACTTGCCAACAGACTTTTAAATATTGGCGGAAAAGCGGGTTGGCGGCACATACCTCTAATTTGGCAGACCGCGACATTCCCGTGCCATGCTGTCCAATGGCCGTTTGCGAAGTCGACAATAAGCGATTGAATTCAGGATGGTCAATATGTTGAATCGCCTCACGAAAGCCCAATGACGGTATAAAAAGCTGTTGATATCGATTTTCTAAGACCATGGCACAGCCGGTAAAGAAGGGGACAAAGCCCAAATGCGTCCAATTCACCAGCCGCCAATTGGTTTGCCGGATATTCGTTTCAAGGAAGATAATCTTTTTATGGAGTTGGTGTCCAACATCAACAACCGCATCTTGCATATGCCCCTGATATTCTGTCGGAATATGCCGGATAGTGATTAAATCATCAATCCGTTCATCTTCGGTAAACAGGGTATAGAACGAATCCACGCCCAGTGTAAAGAGGGTCGCCGTCTGGGTGGGTAGTCGTGGATTAACTGCCAGCGGCGCAGTGATTTTGACGGGTTCAACTGAGGGAAACCACTGGGCGAGCAGATTCATCGCACTCTGAATATTTTCATAAAGAGTCGGGTCAACGGGAGCATCAATGCGCAAAGATGAGCGGAGTGTCAGCGCCAGCGGCAATAAGATGAGCAACCACGGATTGCCGGATAAACTGACATCGTCCGCAAAACGCTCGTGCACTTCTATCCAATAGGTTTCGTTGGCCAAAAATTTATTACCATAGCTCACATCCGCCACCACGCGAATATGTTCGGCACGTGTTTCACGCCGAATATTGGTGACAGAAATTTCGCTCAATTAAATTGCTTTCCTATTCCTAATTTTTGTTTCAGGACTCGATAGGCAAACAGCGGATTTCCCAGAAGATAACGTCGCCAAAGACGTTTGGGCTCGATAAATAAGCGACCTAGCCACTCTAAGCCATTGTCAGTTAACCAATGTGGAGCTCGGCGCAATTTGCCAGCGGTATAATCAAAGGCCGCGCCAACGGCCAAAGCAACCGGAACATTCAGTTGTTCCCAATTTTCCATTAGCCAGTGTTCTTGCAAGGGCATCCCAAATCCGACCAAAAGAATATCGGGTGCAGTAGATTGTATCAGGTTCAGGACTTCTTGATTTTCACTGTGTTGACGATCTTTCTGAAAATAACCATGCTGACAGCCCACAATCTGAAGATGCGGATATTGGGTCACAAGGGCGAGCGCGGCTTGTTCAGCCACTCCCGGTTGGGCTCCCAGAAAAAACATCCTCAAGCGGTTTTTTGCCGCGAATCGGGCAAGTTCCCAAATATATTCAGCATAGGTTACGCGATAGAGCTTTTGTCCACTCAGCCAACGCGCGGCCAGTGAAACGCCGAATCCGTCGCAATGGACAATCACATCATCGCGGTTTAAGAAACGCTGTAACCACGGGATTGTGTAGGCTAGATTGAGACTATGGGCGTTGGCATTCAGAATGAGCTTGCGCTGATTTGCTTGCACTATTTCTAAGATAAGATCATTAATCTCATGAGATTTAAGAGGGCTAATGGGTGTACCCAGAACATCAACCCACGTATTATTAGACATATTTTCCACAGCGAATGATTACCAATAGTTATGATTCCCCCACAATTATTGAATCTCAGTCTTTATTCTTTTGTCGGAAATTTATTGACAAGAGGTTTGGCTAGCTCGATTGTCAACTTAGTGATTGAATCATCTTCACTGTTCAAGCGTATACTAATTGGCTTATCTGTGCAATTTATATAGACAGAAGCACCTATTTGGTAAGTTGCGCTTGCCATTGGGCAAGTAAATCCGCCACATCATTAAACATATACTGCGGTTGAATACCTGTTTTTTCAATATCGTCGGGTTGACTAATGCCGCTCAAAACCAGCGCCGTTTGCATACCTACCGTTAAACCACCTTGAATATCGGTTTCAAGACGATCACCGACCATCAAGGTTTGAGCCGGTTCTGTGCCTAAGACATCCAGCGCGGTTCTGAACATGGGCGGTTCAGGCTTGCCGATAATTTGGGGAGCGAGGCCCGTGGCGGTTTCAATAGCGGCCAAGATACTTCCCGCGCCGGGCGCAACATAGCCACCGGGTTCCGGAAAACTTTTGTCAGGATTGGTGCCGATGAATAGCGCGCCATCTTGAATATGGTGGCTGGCTTGGCGCAATTTTTCATAAGTCAGTTCGAAATCATAACCGGCAACAACGAGATTCACATCGGCGTCGGCAAGCACAAAATCATGACTTTTGAGCGCTTCGATCAAGCCAATTTGCCCGACAGCATAAACATTCTTCATGTCTGGAAATGTCTTGCGTAGATAGTGCGCGGTCGCGGTGGAGGAAGTCACGATTTGCTCAACTTCAGCGGGAATACCAAATTTTTCCAATTTCTCGACATACATTTCACGCGTGCGGGAGCTATTATTTGTGGCAAAAGCATATTTAATTTGTTGAGTCTGCAAAAATTCAAAAATTTGCGGGATACCCGGCAAGGGTTCATCGCCGCGCCATAGAACGCCGTCCATATCGAAAACTACCGCTTGAAGTGTTGTGAAATCGAGCATAAAAGTGAGCAAACCGTTTCTCTAGATACCCATACCGAATAAAATCACGCTAATCCTAGTGCAGGTTGAAAGACATTACAAGAGCTTCATAATGGGTCAAATCTTGGGAAAAAAGCGAAACCCGCTATAATTCCCCTATAATTTATTGAGTTTTGCAAGATGTTCAAAAGTTTTTGGCCAATTAACATAAACCCCCTCGGTTGCTAACACGACATCTCCCCCATGCATGGCGGAGAATAAATACAGCATCAGCCAGCCGCCCCTGTGTTCGGGGAAAGTGGCCGCAGGCCGGCGGGGGTGAACAGTCGAAACTTTTGAACGCTGGGTGAAGGAGACATCCCCATGAAGTTTGATGCAACACTTTTAACCGAAGATTTAAACAGCGTGCCCGATCTCGTCAAAGAGATGGAAGATATGGGTTTTGACGGTGTATGGACCCCCGAAACCGCCCACAACCCGTACTATCCATTGGTCCTTGGTGCATATACCACCGAGAAAATTGAACTCGGCACAGCAGTCGCGATTGCATTTGCCCGTTCGCCAATGGTCACCGCCTACCAAGCATGGGATTTGGCGCGCATGTCCAACGGACGTTTTATTTTGGGCTTGGGTACACAAGTCAAAGCCCATATTGAACGCCGTTTTAGTATGGAATGGGGCAGTCCCGGTCCGCGTTTGCGCGATTATATTTTAGCCATGCGCGCGACGTGGGATGCGTGGCAAAATAATACCCGCCTCAAATATCGCGGTGAATTTTATAAGCATTTATTGATGACACCTTTTTTCCAACCACCCCCTGTTGAACATCCTGATATCCCGATTTATATTGCGGGCGTAAACACCTATCTCGCGCACTTAGCAGGCGAATTGTGTCAGGGTTTTCATGTCCATCCATTCCACACCGCCAGTTATCTCAAAGATGTGATTATCGGCAGTATTGAAGAAGGTGCGGCAAAAGCAGGTCGGGATGCGGCTGAAGTTCAAAAGACATGTGCCATTTTTGTCGTGACCGGAGCCAATGAAGAAGAGCTTGAGCAAGATAAAGTTATGGTGAAGAGCCAAATTGCGTTCTATGCCAGCACGCCCAGCTACAAAGCAGTGCTTGAACATAACGGCTGGGAAAGTTTGGCCGAAGAACGCGGCGCAATGGCGCGTAAGGGTCAGTGGATGGAAATGTATGAATTGATCAGCGATGACATGCTCGAAGAAATTGCGGTTGTGGGAACCTACGACGAATTGCCGCATAAGGTCAAGGAACGCTACACAGGTTTACTCGACCGCGTCGGCTATTATATGCCCTATAAGCGCAATGATCGCCCGGATATGTGGGCCGAATCGTTGAAGGTGTTGGCGAAATAGTCAAACCCAATTTGGTAATAAAATTCTAGACATGCATAAGCCCTCCCTAATCGTAGCGCTAGCTAGGGAGGGTTTCACATATTATGTGGGTAAAATTTAAGTCAATCGAAAATGCCATTCTCTAATCCCATAGTCTTTCTTGCCGTTTGCCGACCCTGTGTTTTTACGGGATTTTACGGTATACTACGATTAACCAATGGAGCAATATCCTCAATACACTTTTACCAGAGCCATTTTTTGTTCGATTAGTTTTTCTCCTCAGTTGAACATCAAATTCTGGTAGTGGTCAAACGGACAGTCACTGTGCTGTCCCCGCAAAATCTAATTATGAACCAGCTCTGGAATAGAGCGGATGCTAGCTCGTCCGCTGAACGAATTCTTTTATCGGCCAAAACTTTATCTCTATCTAAATGCGCTGGTTGGTCTGCTCCGTATCTTCGTCGTGTCATATTGGTTGTCGCGAATTCAGTTCATATTTCTATCATGCTCATTTCAAGTGAGATACTGATCATCATTTAGCTATATGTAACCCTGTTTATGCGCTAACCCTCAATTTTGGCGACTATTTGCTTGCGTGTTTTTACACACCCTATGCGCGCGCTATCTAGCAATATTTTTACTTAAACATTTCTCGTTGCTCTTATCAATATAAGTGGAGGGACAACTGTGTCTAGTCACAATCCAGTTTATCAAGCGTTTACGCGCACAACCATTCGTAAGCAACCCTTTTATCAACAGCTATCTGACGAGATTCAGCGTGATATTCAAGTGGTATCAGCCGTATTTCCGTTTCGGGTCAACAATTATGTTATGACTGAATTAATTGATTGGCAAAATATACCCCATGACCCCATTTTTCAGTTGACCTTTCCCCAACAACCGATGTTATCGACGCATGATTACAACGCGATTGCTAATTTGATTGACAATGGAACAAGTCAAGAAGTTAAGGAATTGGCGCATCGGATTCAATTAGCTCATAATCCGCACCCAGCCGGCCAGTTGGAGCATAATGTGCCCACCCTAGACGGCAAACCGCTGGCGGGCCTACAGCATAAATATGCCGAAACAGTCTTGTTTTTCCCCAGTCAGGGGCAAACATGCCATGCCTATTGCAGTTATTGTTTCCGCTGGGCGCAATTCATCGGGGTGCAAGATCTCAAATTTGCCTCCCGCGAAAGTTCGACATTGGTGCGCTATCTAACAGTGCATCGCGAAGTTACCGATGTGCTGTTTACTGGCGGCGATCCGGCTATCATGAAAACCAGAATGTTGCGGACTTATATTGAGCCGCTTCTGGCTCCCGAACTGGATCATATCCAGACGATTCGGATTGGCACCAAAGCGTTGGCTTATTGGCCGCATCGATTTGTGAATGATGAAGATGCCGACGATTTACTCCGCCTCTTTGAAGAAGTTATCGCGAGCGGCAAACATCTGGCTATTATGGCGCATGTCAGCCATCCGCGTGAAATTGAGACCGAGATTGCCCAAACCGCGATCCGTCGTTTGCGGGATGTCGGCTGTGAAATCCGCATGCAAGCCCCGCTCATGAAACATATCAACGATGACGCCGATGTGTGGGCGGATATTTGGCGCAGTGGTGTGAAACAAGGCATGATTCCCTACTATATGTTCGTCAGTCGGGATACTGGTCCGCGCCATTATTTTGAAGTGCCGTTGGTGGATGCCC
>JBNLCD010000273.1:0-7504 GCA_050303635.1 Anaerolineae bacterium | reverse complement strand
CTGAATTGATAGGGTTCTTGAAAACGTGAAAACTCAGTTTGATACACAATACTATAAATTTGACCCGTCATACCTATCATCCTGTTTTACCTAAGCGATACGCTCAGCATAGCAAATAATTCTAACAAATTCATAAATTGAGATGAGTATTTAAAGAGAAAAGGCGACCTCTCGCAAAAAAGGTCGCCAATGGTTATGAAATTAAGTTGTAGGATTGCGTCACTTATTTGCTATGTGTTGCAAGGCTTGATAGCCGCGTGGCGCAATCATCCACAACAGGAGAAGCATCGTTACAGCCGAAGTTAAACACCAAACACAGGTGGCTCCGATGACAAAGGGTTCTAGAAACGTGAGGTAAGCTGAGAATAGCACACCCAAACTTACGAGAGTCATAAGGCCTAAATCAGCCCAGTCATTTGGATCAAGTTTTTCCCAGAACCAAAGCCCTAAAATCATGACATAACCCGCTATGCCTAAAACACCAATCGGCACACCGAGAAGACTGGCATATTTGCTTTCTTGCACAGTGTTGCAATGGCCGACGGTACCGCAAACAGCTTCAGTCGTACTGACTTCGACATACGCTAAATAACCAGCCACACCTAACCCCGCGACAATTGCCACCGGGATCAGCCAATCGGGCAAAACTTGTTTTCGATCTGGATTACCAATGACAGCGGCAATCACCACAAAGGCCACCAATTCACCTAGTGCGATTAAACTGACAAACCATTCATCATGATCACCAAGCATCAAAGTAATGGCGAGTAGTCCAGCAAAAAGAGCGAGCCCGAGCATAATACGCTGGGTGGTTTGTGCATCAATAAATTCTCGTTTTTGATGTTGGGTACCTTGCCAACTGACCATGCTAATTATCATCAGACTCATAAGCAGACCGAACAAAACCAAGATTGCGCCCGTATTGGCCCACGGGTCAGATTTAAGTTTATCCATGAAGGAATCGTTGGCCGCAAGATTGGGCGTTGTTTCGACAACATCAATACCCGCATTGGTAAACAAATCTTCGGCACCGGGAAAATCCGGCACACCGATACCACCGTTTTTTAAACCGTTGCGCACGATACCCGCTGTTTCTTCGGGAATTTGCAGAGATCCAATGAGTACGTGGTCACCCATAATCAACATGGGCACTGCATTTGAATCAATGTGCATGGCATCTTTGGCGGTATACATGATATTTGAACCCGCTGGCGAGGTGACATCAATAAAAATGACTTGAAGTTGATCGCCAAATTCAGCCTCAATTTGCGGCCAGTGATTGGTCAGGACTTCGTGGCAATGGCCACAATTCGGTGAGTAGAAAAAGACACCATATACTACGGGCTCTTCGCTTTGGGCTTGCGCCGATATTGGGGAAATTAGGACACCCAGCAAAAGCAACAAAACCAATATTCTAAACTTTTTCAGCATGTACCCTCCTTAAAGAAATCGTTCTTATACCAATCTTTTTCTTTAAGTGTAGATACCGCCGAACCATCTGCGCAGTGATACCTGTCCTGTTATTTTGTGAAATTTTACACAATAATACGGCTTAATCTACGAAAGCTGTAGAACTTCAGCCGTAACCAAGCCTGAGACAAGCTGATAGCCGACGAGTTCACGCAACGGAACAGCGCGATAAGTCAGCCCTGCGGCCAAATCTTCCCAAATAATCTCAAACTCATGCTCAAGCATCTGATAAACATTTTCAATATCAGAACTGGGGTTGCTATCGGCTATTTCTAGCTCCAACATATTCAGAAATTGTCCAATTTCGCGCAAGACGCGGAGGCGGGGTAATTCACTATATAGATGGATTTGCTGAACCGTCGCCATTTGGGTGACCGGAGGCAGACCAATTGCTAAGTCCGGTATAGATAAATCCAGGTGAGGGATAAGGGTCAAATTAAAGGGAACCCGAAATTCGTTTAGCACAGGCGGAATAACGGCGAGTTTGGTTAAAAAGGCTTCCCAAAATTTCTGATTAGCGATCAAGACATCTTTGAGCGGTATCTCCGTGAGACTTTCATCGCGAATACGCGCATCCTGACAATAATCGACTTCAGCATTGAGCATAAACGCATTATATTTCTGCGCTATTTCAATGCCTGTGCCGCCATGTGGAATGTGTTGGGCAGGATTTTCTTCCCCGCGTGTCACCAAGTTTTCATAGATATAGTCGAGACCACTCTGCTGAAAAATCCCATCAGCCAGTAGCAATTCATCACCAACATCCCCCACAATGAAACTATAGGGCAAGCGATAGAGATTTAGTCGATCAAGAATGTCTTGGAGCAAGGGATACAATGCCGGCAAAGGCCGATTGAACCCATAAAATGCGCCACCATATGACCCACAATGCAGGCTATAGTATAAATCGGGTTGCGCTATTTCAAGCGCATTGAGGATAGCTTGTGCTTCTGGCAGGGGATCATCAAAATGAAAATCTTTATAGGTGTGAGGAAACGTAAATTCGGGTTGCATCAAAACAGGCGGACGATATGAATGGCGTAGATAATTTTTGAGATCAAATTTTTGCGTTAGCCATTTTTCATTCCGCCGCGAACCGTCGGGGTCGAGGCATTTTATGAAATACCATGTGTAATCTAGCGATTCACGCAGATCGGTGTTTTCACATAACAAGCGCGTGAAATAATCGATTACCAGACTACCTAAGGGCTCATTTGGATGGCCACCGCCCATCCAGAGTGCACGATGCGGGCCTGTACCAATTCGAATTAAATTAAGAGGATGACCAGCCCGACTGGCGCCAATCTCCTGAACTTCGACTAGATCTGGATAATCTTGCTTCAATTGCCATGTCGAAGCTTCGAGTTCATCTGCCGTGAGATAATGTGCAAAATCCGGAATTTCATCAACAATATTCTGCCAAATCATCGCGAATCCTTTATGTGACTACAAGTTAGGATATCTCTATTTTACCAATGGCGGGGCATTTTGCGCGAAGGATACCAATCATCTGGCAAGGGGCGAAAATCAGCACTTGGATAGAGTTTATTATCGACCCAGCGTCCTGCACCACTGCGCTGGATTTCTTGCATAAAAGCTGCAATGAAATTGGCTGGTTCAGCTTCAAAATAAACGCGGCTGAAATCTACAAACCACGGACAGGTGAGCAAATAACCATGTACTTCGTCTTGGGCTAAACCATCCGTCAACATCAGCGCATAAGTAAAAATCCGTTTCATGGCGTGCCATGCAATTTTCTGTGGATTCTCCGCCCATTTTTCATAGCGTTGGATCGCCTTACGCATAATTTCATGAGGATTCTCATGGATGCCGCCATGCCCTGAGACTGCTTGCTTGACAGGTAACTTCAATAATTTTTCGAGGGTTTCGATCATGCGATCCAACGCACCAACCCCCTCGCGAAAATTATTTAGCCATGCAATATCATCAGCGTGAACAACATCCCCCAGAATCAAGATTTGGCTCACGGGTTCATAAAAGCTGATATGCCCCAAGCTATGGCCGGGAGTATGAACAACTTGCAGATTAACTCTATCCGTTGATATTTCGTCCCCTTCACGCAAAAAATGGTCGACGGTATACGCTTCAATGGGTTGACAGAGCCACTCGGCGCTACAAGCAAAAGCATCCCGCGCATTGACCATTTTCGCTTCGCTGTAATACGCCGCAATGGGCACACCAAAATCAGTTTGGAGACGATGATTGCCGCCGACATGATCACAGTGATAATGCGTATTGGCCGCCATTTTTAATTCTTGAGGTGTGATATTGATTGAATTCAGTAAATCCGTCGTTTCATTAAAATCACTGCCAAAACCCGTATCAATGAGGATTGGCTTTTCGCCTAAAATGACAGTCATATTGGCGCTGGGGAAAACACGCTCAAAGAAAATAATCGAATCCGTGAGTGAATGATACATAGCCAACCCTTATTCATCCGTCAAAAAGGGGAGTTTATAATAGCTTAGTGTGAAAAACAAAAAAGCCACTCAAATGAGTGACTTTTATTGTGGGACATACTAGACTTGAACTAGTGACCTCTTCGATGTCAACGAAGCGCTCTATCCAACTGAGCTAATGCCCCGACTGTTTTATATTTTGACTCATGTTGAATTAAATTTCAAGATAGAAATTTTGCAAAAACCAGCGAATTTTGTTAACTATGTAGCACAATTTACCAATTAGTGATGAAAAGAGTGTTTATGCCACGGAATGAAATGCTTGGGTGGTCGATGTTTGTTGTATGTGCTGTCTTTTATATGATTTCAGCGGTGCAGAGTGGTGATATCTTTGCCCTCGTCGGCAGTATATTATTTTTTGCGGCCTGTTTTGCTTTTCTCTGGCCGATGTTGCATCGCGATAATTAGAACTTTCAGCGACACCCCGAACTGAAAAAGATGGAGTTCCTCGCTCCATCTCTTCTGCTACATGTGATTAGTGTTTTGGGGCTAGCCTGCGCAAGCTTCAAAGGCGGGCAGATGATTGAATTCTGAAACATTCCGCAAAGCTAAGGTAACTTGGTAAATATCAGGATATTCTTCAAATGTTTCCAGCATCGTGTCATAGAGATCGAAGTTAGCGATTTCAGCATCGGCGGCAGTTTGACATGCATCAGCGATGGTTGCGAATTCAGCATCTTCAAATTCAGGAATTGCTGGGATTTCAATGCCATAGCGATCGAAGAGAAATTCCCAGACCGCAATATGTTGGGCTTCCGCTTGTTGAATATTGACGAAAGGCGTTTGTTCACCAAATTCAGCAATTACGTCATCATAAACTGCATAAGCATGTTGTTCATCTAGCCAACCTTCTAGCATGAGGTCAATAACTTCTTGTGTAATCTCACCTTCATAGGCAGGTGGCATAGCTAAATAGAGTCCGGTGCCATTCGTGCCGGTGCCAATGTTCATTTGATCGCGTTGTTGAGCATTCCATTGTTCGCCCGTTTGCGGACTTACAAAGCCCAACCCACCGTTGTTGTACGCGTTCAATTGCGGGTCACTTAAGCAATCGTCGGGTTGTTGTGGATCACAGATGTGATTGGTATCACCGTTGCCGTTGCCTTGTGCGGCTACAACCCCAACGCCGATGATCAGTGTTGCGACAAGTGCTAAAACGATAATGATTTTCTTTGACATGTTGTTCTTCCTTTGCTATTGAATTAGATTGTTAACTGTCTATAGCATAGGGTGGGAATATTCAGAGGTTTTAAAGATCTTATGTGGGAATTATGTGTGCTTTGACAATCATTTTGTAAACAAAAAGGACACTCGCGAAAGTGTCCTCTTAAGCTGTTGAAGCTAGATTTTCGACTTTAGAAGTTGTTCAGAAAGTCCGAAACTTTATCGAAGAAGCCTTTGCCTGCTTTTTGGGGCCGAACATCGGTGCCCAGTGTTTGGGCCAGTTCTTCGAAGAGTTCGCGTTGCCGTTCAGTTAATTTGCTGGGGATATCAACATTAAGAATGATCAATTGATCACCGCGTCCCGCCGTTGTTCCATCTCGACGCAACTTAGGAACACCCTTGCCTCGTAGTTTCACCACTGTTCCACTTTGCGTACCCGCATGGACGGTAATTTCTTCATCACCATCTACCGTGGGTACATAAATTGCATCTCCCAGTGTGGCCTGAGCAACGTTAATTGGCATATCCAAGATAATATCGTTGCCACGGCGTTGGAAATATTCATGCGGTTCAACACTTAATACCACGTACAGATTACCCGGAGGGCCACCTTGTTCGCCGACATCGCCTTCGCCAGTTAAGCGAATTTGTAAGCCATCATCGACACCGGGTGGCACGTTGACGGTTAATTTACGTTCATGCCGTTCTTTACCAGAACCATGGCAGGTGTTGCATGGATCTTCGATAATTTGGCCCTTACCCTGACAACGCGGACAATCCATGACATTGATGATGCTTCCCAAGAAGGTTTGGCGCGGTTGGCGGATTTGGCCACGACCTTGACATTCGGGACAGGTCACGGGATAAGAACCAGCGGCGGCACCACTGCCTGAACAAGTATCACAAGTTTCATGGCGATGGACATTGATCTCAACTTCATCCCCAAAAACAGCTTGTTCAAAGTTCAGTTTCAAGTCATAGCGTAAATCGCGACCCTGCCGTGGTCCGGCGCGACGTGCTCCGCGATTGCCACTCGTGAAGACCGTAAAAATATCGGAGAACAAGTCTTCAAAACTGCCGAAATCGAAGTTTGGCATACCATCCATATTGACGCCCGAATGGCCAAAGCGATCATAAGCGGCCCGTTTCTGAGGATCGCTCAGGACTTGATAGGCTTCGTTTACTTCTTGAAAGCGTTCATGGGCATCTTCAGCCTGATTAACATCTGGATGCAACTTACGAGCTTTCTGGCGAAATGCTTTCTTAATTTCTTCGGGTGAGCTTTCGCGGGCTACACCGAGAACTTCATAATAGTCGCGTGGCATGACGGGTTTTCTCTTTTGATAAATTAAGCGTACGATAATCCCTGAGTTTACATCATAGCAGAACTATCTCCATTTTCACGTAAGTCTTACGTAAAAATTTTGTCGTCTTTTAAAAACATCCAGCAAAAAAGGACAGCAAGTTGACTGTCCTTGTGGAATTTTATGATAACTAAGTTAATGATTTTACCGACAGGCATCTTCGACCGATAATGCACCTGTATTCTGATCACGTTCACCACACGACCAACCTGAACCATTATTCTGGCATTGTAATGTTGGTTGACCCCCATCGGGTGTGATAGCTTGTACATTGATATAGTCAGCATTGTCTATCCAGTGATCGGGATCAACAACGGCACTATCCCGAAAATTATTGATTGAGACGTTTTCAACGCCATTGCCATCAATCGCTTGATCAACGCGCGGGTCATCATACATACCAATCCCGCCATGTTGTCCATTTCGCCATGTGCCAATGGGATTGAAACTAATGGCTGTGACGGTTGTTCCCTCATTACCGGTATTGACTAACCGAATATCTGCCGATAGCCGTATTTGCAGATCCCCACCACTTGGCATCCCCTGATAACTAAAATCTTGGATACACGCATAAACACGTGGTTGGTTGGCATCGCGTTCGTTACGCGAATCAACATATTCTTGATAGGCAAAATAAAGCCCCACAATACTTGCGAGCGCGGCTAAAACAGCAATGGTTCCGCCAATAAACTTAAAACAAGATTGCATGAGATTCCCTTTCCTGCACTATTTCATGGCATTTCCCTCAGTATCAGTATAACCCTGCATTTGATTTGAGCGAAAGCAAAAAGGCCGAAGCGATTATCACTTCGACCTTTTGAATTTTTAAGATGGTAATGAGGTAAACGGATAGTCTACCTCATTATTGTGTCTAATTTTAGTAACGCGGTTCCGGACGGGTGAAGTCTGCTACAGCGTCATCACCACCGAGAGCATAAAGGCTATCGTACATGAGTTGGAGAATGTAGTCGCTATTGTGTGCAAATGAACCAGGATCCTTGGCTACCCAAGTGTAGTTATAAACTG
>JBNLCD010000272.1:0-7529 GCA_050303635.1 Anaerolineae bacterium | reverse complement strand
CGGCGATGCCACCCGCTGGGAAATTGCTTATTCACCGCAAGGCAGTCAAATTGTGAATCGTCAGTGGCATTATGCTATCAATTACAATGGTGCGATGCTTCATATTATTCTGGATGCTCAAGCCGCCGATTTCGATGAATATAAACCCATCTTCCGTACCATTGCTGATACCTTAACCGTGAATGCTCAGTAACGTCATTGTTGGCCGTAATATTGTGCTAAATCTGCAACGAGTTTTTTCATTTCAGCTTGTAAATGCACAGGTGAAATTACTTTGACAGACTGAGCCATCGCCAGAATATGCGATTTTGCCTCATATTCTGAATGAAATTGCCCCCTGACATGTCCCCAATGCTCAGCATCCGGTGGTTCGATTGGCTGAAATTGGCCTTCCAAAACACGCACCAAATACCAATAGGCTGAGGCATGCACGCGAAGCTCAACTTCAAACGCCGGAAATTCTTTGGCTATTTCTTGCTGATAACGTTTTTGTGAATCTTCCCAGTAAATTTGCAAATCAAATGCGGGGTCGCGGCTAAAACCTTCGTCCATAACTTGAATTTCAATAATCCTCGTCAGGCGATAGGTGCGGTAGTCTCCCAAATCTTGGCGTCCGACCAGCTACCAATGATTGGCTTTGGACACCAACGCATAGGCATCAATGGTCACACTGTAGGGTGCCGTTTTATTTGACTGATACATGAACTGAAGCCGTTGATCAGCCCAGATCGCCTGTTGAATGATTTCCAAAATGGCTGATATATCTCTGACACCCAACCAGTTCGAGGCATCGATATATAATCGTTGTTGCGTGCGACGTACCTCGTCTTGATCAGAAGTAGGCAGTGTATTAAACAATTTCAGCAAGGCCACTTCAGCCGTGTCAGCCAAACCGATATCGGTCAGGGCGTGCGCATTATTGGCTACAAAGAGCGCTAAAATCTGATTTTGCGATAAGTCAGTGAGTGAAGTGCGAAAACCCTCATCCATAAAGATGCCGCCATTCGTGCCGGGTTGGGTATACACAGGAATCCCGGCAACGCTGAGCGCATCAATATCGCGATAGATGGTGCTGAGCGAGACCTCCAAGGTTTGGGCTAAATCTTCAGCCCGCATTTGTTTGTTTTTTTGCAAGAGGAGCATCATTTTCAATAATCTATCGGCGCGCACGGGTCAATTTTTCCCTCATTTAATTGAGCAATTTTGATTCTTGTCATAAGATGACTAGAATCATATTTTATGATGGGATAAGAAATATAAGCAATGATCTCAATAAGGAGCGTGATGTGAGTTTATCCACAATCGACAATCCCCAAGTGCAAATGAAGTTTGATCAATATCCAAAAGCCACGCGTGCGAAATTGATGATGTTACGCCAATTGATATTGGATGTGGCCAGTCAAACCGAGGAGATAGGTAGCATTGAGGAAACGCTCAAATGGGGACAAATTAGCTACCTGACGCAAAAACCGAAATCAGGCACAACCATTCGCATTGATGCGTATAATCCTGCCTCTGAAGAAGTTGCGCTTTTTGTGCATTGTCAGACGAGTTTGGTGGATAGTTTCAAGTTTATGTATCCCGATACATTTGCCTATGAAGGGAATCGCGCCGTTATTTTTGAGAATTTAAGTGGCAATCAGATTAATGTCCTCAAGCATCTTATTGAGTTGGCGTTGACCTATCATCAACGCAAATAATGTGAGTTTTGGCTTAGTCTTGAACATGGAAGCAGATGATGGCTGAGTTACTTCCGAGGTAAGGGGCTAAATTATGTTTCGTCGGGGTTACAGAACCACTTCAACCCTAAATTATTCCCTTAACAAGGGTCTTCAGGCCCTTGCTTAGCCAAAACTCAGGTCAAATAACAACAAAAAAACGGGATGTCTGATTGTAGACATCCCGTTCGTCATTTCAAATTTGGGGAATGGCGTTAGGCGGCGGAGTGCAGTGAGCCGTCGTCATTCCATGCAATATCATTACCCTCACGATTATGGATAATAGGGAGCGATTCGCGCCGAATAGCTTCGGGTGTGACAATGACTTCGCCAATATCACTGCGGGAAGGCACTTCAAACATCACATCCAAAAGCACACCTTCGAGCGTTCCGCGTAAACCACGGGCACCCGTTTCATGACGGATAGCAATTTGCGCGGCTTCACGCAAAGCATCTTCTTGGAAGACTAACTCAACATTGTCCAAAGAGAATAAGCTCTTGAATTGCTTGGTCAGCGCGTTACGCGGTTGGGTCAAAACTTGGATCAAATCTTCTTCACTCAACGGATTGAGGTTACAGATCACTGGCAAACGTCCAACCATTTCTGGAATAAGACCGAAGTCCATCAAGTCATCAGCGGCAACTTGATTGAGCAAATCTGTTTTCGTTGATTCGCGTGCGGCCCGTCCTGCAAAACCAAGCACACCCTTCACGCCGGTACGTTCAGCGATGCTATCTTCAATGCCGGAGAATGTTCCCCCGCAAATGAAGAGAATATTTTCCGTGTTAATCGGAATAAATTCTTGGTGCGGGTGCTTACGGCCACCTTGGGGTGGAACATTGGCGGTGGTGCCTTCAATAATCTTGAGCAAGGCTTGTTGCACGCCTTCGCCGCTGACATCCCGCGTAATGGACGGATTATCACCGCTCTTACGGGTAATCTTGTCGATTTCATCAATATAGATGATGCCTTTTTCCGCACGACGAATATCATAATCGGCGGCTTGGATAAGGCGTAACAGAATATTTTCTACATCTTCACCGACATAACCCGCTTCAGTGAGCGCCGTGGCATCAGCAATGCAAAAAGGTACGTCGAGCAAACGAGCTAGGGTTTGGGCCAAGAGTGTTTTGCCGGAACCTGTGGGGCCAACCAGCAAAATATTGCTTTTTTCGATTTCAACATCGCCAACTTTGCCGCCTGCATTGATGCGTTTGTAATGATTGTATACGGCCACACTGAGTACACGTTTGGCGCGATCTTGTCCAATCACAAACTCATCGAGATAATTGCGGATTTCCACCGGAGACGGGATATTTTCCAACATAACATCTTGATGGGTATGTTGAATTTCTTGTTCCAAAATTTCATGGCACAAGAAAACACATTCATCACAGATAAATGATTGGGTTATGCCTTCAAATAGGCGGTTGACCTCTTCGGCACTCTTGCCACAAAACGAACAATGGGGCAAAGGTGGTGTATTGCGTTGCATGTAAATCCTCTGAATTTCTTAGCCCTGATGGATTTCATCAGGTTTATGGTTTTGAAAGGGGCAGATTGTGGAAACCTACCCCTCTATTAAGCGTGATTTAGAGGGCCTTGTCAGCCGGTTCTAAAATGCTGTCAATCAAGCCGTATTCAAGCGCTTCTTGGGCAGTCAAATAACGGTCGCGGTCGGTATCTTCAACGATACGATCCAGCGGTTGGCCAGTTGTTTCAGCCAAGATGCCATTCAACATATCACGTTGACGCAAGATTTCCTTAGCTTGGATTTCGATGTCGGAAGCTTGACCGCCACCACCAGATTGCCACGGTTGGTGCATGTGGACGGTTGCATTTGGCAATGCCATCCGACGGCCCTTGTCACCTGCGGTCAAAATGATCGTACCAAAGCTGGCAGTCACACCAATGGCAACGGTGCGGATCGGATTGGAGATGGCTTTCATGGTGTCATAAATGGCCAACCCGTGATAGATCACACCACCGGGGCAGTTGATGTACATTTGAATTTCTTTTTCAGGATCTTGTTGATTGAGATAGAGCAATTGCGAAATCGTGAGATTAGCACTTACTTCGTTAATGCCGGTTCCCAACATGATAATCCGTTCTTTGAGCAACAAAGAATAGATATCATAGGCGCGTTCACCACGTCCCGTTTGTTCGATAACCATCGGGACAACACCGTTATATGTGTTCGAAAACATGAGCGTTAATGCCTTTCTTATTCGGATGTGTCAGAATCAGCTTGTTCTGTAGCACTGGCCTCTGCTGAGTCCGAAGCGTCATCTTCGGGGGCAGGGGCATTGTCTTCTCCCTCAGTTTCAGCATCTGCTTCAACACCATCGGGACCGATAGCAGGCTCTAAGCCCTTGGCAATATCAATAACGCGCTTTTGAATGCGTTCTGAAGCCAAACGGTTGGCTAAACTGTTGCGCATTTCGGCGTTACCATAGAAATATTCACGTAAGGAACCGGCGAGATCACCATATTGCGAAATTTCTTTATCGATTTCGCTATTGATGTCCTCGTCACTGATATAGAGATTTTCCACATCAATGAGTTCTTGCATAACCAGCAAGTTCTCAAGATTCTTAATTGCTTGTTCGCGGCGATCTTCGCGCAGTTGTTCTTTGCTTTGACCCACAATATTGACATAGTCATCGAGAGCGAGTCCATATTGTCGACGCAAATCGTTGTCCATATCTTTCATCATGTCGTCAAGATAGCTCTCAACCATCGCGGCTGGATAAGCAATAGCGGAGCCTTCAATGATTTCACCTAAAACCTTATCAAGATAGGTTTCATTGGTGTTTTCTTCAGCCATATTTTCGAGCAAACGCACAACTTCTTCGCGCAGTTCTTCGAGATTTTCGCTTTCACCATTGCTGGCTAAAACAGCGGCGAAATCATTGTACGGTGGTTCAATGCGGGCATTGACCTTGGTAACCGTGATTTCAAATTCAACACTGCGACCACGCAATTCTTCGCGATATTCTTCATCGTCAGTGGGGAAGGTCAGGGTGAAGGTGCGGGTTTCGCCTGCTTCAGCGCCAACTAATTCCTTGCTAAAACCGGGAATGAAGGGATCGAATTCAGGATCTTCTTCGAGCAAGAGTGAATAATCATGTTCATGGACATACGGTTCGCGGTCATCGTTGTGATGATCGTGATCGTGGTCGTGGTCATGATCGTGTTCTTCTTCGCCCTCAGCATCTTCTTTTTCGGTTTCTTCAGCGTCTTCATCGACAAAGAAGGAGTGAATTTGAACAATCAGTTGGTCGCCAACTTCAGCCGGACGTTCAACAGCTTCCGTTACAGCGGTATTCTTGACAACGCCGCGCAAGGCATTATCAACTTGCTTTTCGGTGACTTCAGGTTCTTCGTAATCAACGCGAACGTTGCGATAGTCCTTGAGATCAACTTCAGCGGATTTTGGTACGCTGAAAATAATGGCGAGTTCTGCTTCTTCGGAATTAATATCTTTAATTTCGCCCATATCATAGGGTTTAATTTCGAGTTCATCTAACGCATCGCGATAGAGATCGTCACCCATATTTTCGAGCATATTCCAAACCAAAGCTTCGCGGCCTACTGATTTCTCAACAATATTGTAGGGGACTTTGCCCGGGCGGAAACCGGGAATACGAACTTCTTTAGAAACACGACGGGCGGCCTTTTTTAGCTCAACAGCTAAGGTTTCGGCATCAACCTTGACCGTAAAATCTACGGTATGATCATCATTATGAATTACGTCAACAACTTGCAAGGTGGCTATCCTTCAACCATGAGGGAATTCTCTTAAAACACTTTGTAACGTCCGATTATACCCTTGAGACAATGTGCCTGACTAGAGGGTTTTCCCTATTCTGACAAAGATTTAATGCGTTTGGGAATCTCACGAAATATTCCCAAACAAAAACAGGCACGTTACATTGTGAACGAGCCTGTAATGTTAGTGGGGAAGATGGGACTCGAACCCACACGGATTTCTCCACATGATCCTAAGTCATGCGCGTCTGCCAATTCCGCCACTCCCCCAACAGTTAGTGTGGCAGTTCTATGCAAAATATAGCAGGAATAGCTAATTTTGCAAGCGTGGGTTTTAGTGTGTGTAGCAGTGGGAGAAGCACTTGTCGGGATATGCTTAAATGAATCCCAGAATCTACCCCTTATTTAGTGCAGTGCAGGCTTTGGCGATTTACTTGTCAGTCGGCAATATCTTTCGTCATCCGGATAACACCAATACTGACTCCATCGACTAATTGGACATCCAGTTTTTCAACGGCTTCGAAACCAGCATGGGCATAAAGTGCTTTACCCGTGAGCGTTGCCATCAGTTCCATTTTCTTAAAGCCAGCACGACAAGCCGCTTCTTCACAATGTTTCATTAATAAGCTCCCCAGCCCTTGCCGCGACCGGTCAGGATGGACAAAAAACGCCCGAATACGCGCCGCATCAGTTGCGGGATCAAGCAAATTATCCACAGCATCAACTTTATATTGATCGCCGCCATATAGCGTATTACGTTTACTCCAACCGCCACAGGCCACATAGGTTGAGCCGCTTAGGATAACAAAATAAGTTCCATCGAGGATGAGTTGAGTATCCACCCCATATACATGCGCTATCGTACTCTCAACTTGCTTGGCGGTATAATCTTGTATGTTTAATCCCCGTGCCGAGTGAACGATCAAATCTTGTAAAGCCTCGATATCCGCTAATGTTGCTAATCTCACATCCCATGTTTGCATAAAACACCTCCTCAAGTGATAAATTAATCCTTGGAACCTGAGGCATACTTATTCCATTACGTACAATCTCAGCGAAGTTGATGTAGAAATGATACTAACTCAATAAAGAAATACATCATCTGCCGGAATCAGCGTGTTTGTATCCCCCACAAACGACTCTCATTCCAGAAAAAAATGCCGTGTATTTGGCATAAATAAATTACGGCAAATACACGGTCATTGGATTAGTCAACGTTATACACCAGAGATTTTGTCGCCTGATGTGTTTTGCTACATTGAAATATCTTTCGTCATGCGCACCGCATTAAGGCTTATGCCATCAGGCATTTGAACACTGACTTCTTCAACAGATTTGAAGCCAGCATGGATATATAAGGGTTGCCCGGTGAGTGTTGCCAAAAGCTCCAATTCCTTAAATCCAGCGCGTTGTGCGGCCTTTATACAATACTGCATCAATTGGCTCCCCAGTCCTTTACGGGCCCAAGCGGGATCAACGAAAAAGGCTCGAATATGGGCGGCATCGGTCACCGGATCAAGGAGTGTATCCGTTGAAGCAGATTTATAGTGATCGACATCATATTCGTATACTGTTTTGCGCTTACTCCAACCCCCGCATGCCACTGGCGTTGATCCTCTGAGTACCACAAAATAGGTGCCATCTTGGACAAGTTGTGGATCGACACCATACGCATGCTTGAGCACGCTCTCAACTTGCTTAGGGGTATAATCTTGTGTATTGAGTCCCCGCGCCGACCGTACAATCAAGTTTTGTAGGGTATCAATATCTTCTAGAGTTGCCTTTCTTACAGTCCAGGTTTGCATTGAAATTCTCCTCAAGTGATAAATTGATAATCGGAACTTGAGCTACACCAATCTCCCTGCGCGCAGTTTTTCCAAAGAAATTGGCGGAGAAATGCTACTCGGCTCATACATTAACGGCTCCATCTGGTGAATTCAGTGCGTTTATATCCCTGATATCCCTTTATAAACAGCACTCAACCACATGGGATGACCGTGTGTTGGGTAAGTACGGCAAATATGTGGTCATTGGATTAG
>JBNLCD010000271.1:0-7603 GCA_050303635.1 Anaerolineae bacterium | reverse complement strand
GGCTTTGAGGTTGAAACCGTTGAACTGGTTCACGCGGATGAAAATGGCGATAAGATTTCAAGCTCAACTATTCGCGAAGCATTACTCAGTGGCGATATTGCCCGTGCTAATCGGTATTTAGGGCGCACCTTCCGCTTAAGTGGTGAGGTTGTGCATGGCGAAAAGCGTGGCCGTCAAATTGGTTTCCCAACGGCGAATGTCGCTATTTGGAATGAGCAGATTCGTCCCCAAAATGGCGTTTATGCTTGTTGGGCCTATTTAGGTGATGAGCGCTTTGCGGCTGTGACCAATGTCGGCAAACGCCCCACTTTTGATGGTAAATTTGTTACAATTGAAGCACATTTACTTGATTTTGACCGCGATATTTATGGTAAGACGCTCAGTCTAGAATTTGTCAAACGGTTACGCGGCGAAATGAAATTTAACGGCATTGACGAACTCGTTGCGCAAATCCAACAAGATGTTGAAGATGCGCGCGTTCTGTTAAATTCCTAAGTCAGAAATCACAAGAGAACAAGGTTAATTTATCTTGGAAATAACACCAACTCACCCAGAAACAATACCGGCTCAATCACCTAAATTCTTGGAATGGGGTGTTTTATTTGGGATAGCCGGTTTAGTTATTGGCCTCGACCAACTGACCAAATGGCTCATTGTGAAGAACATTGGTTATCTCGATACATGGGTACCCATTCCGGCCATTGATAGCCTATTTGACTTGACCCATACTCGCAACACAGGCGCGGCCTTTGGCATGGCCCAAGATTTTGGTAATGTATTTTTGCTCATTGCCGTTATTGTCGTTACGGCCATTATCTACTATTACCGCCAATTGCCGGAAAAGCTGTGGCTTATGCGTGTTGCGCTAGGTTTGCAAATGGGTGGCGCGGTCGGGAATGCCCTTGACCGGATTATGCACGGTTATGTGGTCGATTTTTTACATGTTCACCACTTCCCGATTTTTAATGTTGCGGATAGTTCGATCGTGGTGGGTGTTGGCCTCCTAATTATCACCATGTGGATTTATGAAAAGCAACTCGAAGCCGCTGAAAACAAAGAATAAAAACTGGATTACCAGTAGGTGTTTTACGGCTTGAGCACTGTGAAAAGATCTTTAGTCCCTTGTCTCAATATCCTAAATTCTATTCAAAACAAAAAGGACAGGAGCGATTCCTGTCCTTCATTTTTTCTATGTTTATTTGGCTAATTTGTTAGGCTTGGGTTGCTTCACGTTCTTCCTTAGAAGGAATCAAGTCAAGATTTTCCCCCACAATTTCCAAAGCCTTGAGCGCTTGGCTCAATTGGTCCTTGGTGTGCGTGGCCATATAGCTGGTCCGCAACAAACTCTTATTAGGTGGTACACCGGGGGGCACAACTGGATTGGTGTAAACACCATTATCAATCAGAGCTCGCCATGCCAAAACGGTGCGGATATCGTCGCCAATCATGATTGGAATGATGGGGGTATTGCTGGTGCCAACATCATAGCCCAACTTCTTAAGCCCGGCCCGCATAAATTCAGCGTTATCCCAAAGGCTTTCAACTAGTTCAGGTGTACTTTCGATAATATCCAAAGCGGCTAAAACAGCGGCGGCATTGGGAGCCGGTAAACTTGCGGAGAAAATCAATGAACGAGCGGTGTGTTGAATATAATGGATCACGTCGGCATCACCCGCGATAAACCCACCAATCGACGCAAATGATTTACTGAAGGTCCCCATGATAAGGTCAACTTCATCAGTCAGGCCAAAGTGTGCGGCAGTCCCGCGACCCTTACCCAAAACACCCACACTATGCGCATCATCCACCATAATCCGTGCGCCGTATTTCTTGCAGATTTCAACGATTTCCGGCAAGGGTGCAATATCGCCACCCATGCTATAAACTCCGTCTACCACAACCAATTTACCCGCATCTTCTGGCAAACGCTTGAGTACACGGTCTAAACTGTCCAAATCATTATGAACGAAGCGTGCCATTTGCCCGCGTGACATCATCGCACCATCAACAATACAGGCATGGGCATCTTTATCCATCACGACATAATCAGTCTTGCCGATGACTGACGTAATGGTACCAACATTGGTTTGATAACCTGTCGGGAATACCATAGCGGCTTCTTTGCCGACAAATTTAGCGAGACGGTGATCAAGTTCTAAGTGGAAACTCAACGTACCGTTCAAGAAACGGCTACCTGTACAACTCGTTCCAAAACGTTCAATCGCTTCGAGAGCGGCGTTACGTACTTTCGGGTGAGTCGTTAAGCCAAGATAGTTGTTCGACCCAATCATGATGACTTTTTTGCCATCAAAAGTCGCTATTGTACCTTCTGAGTCAGATAGCGGTTGAAAATAGGGATAAATACCAGCTTCCATTGCCTCTTTGGCGATGGTGAATTTGCCAACTTTATCAAATAAATCCATGAGCGGACTCCTCAATTACTTTTATCGCCCGCGTTTGTTTTTGTCGCCTGCGGGATTATTATTCGCTCCTTAAAAAACATTGTTGTGACATTATAGCATCAAGTAGTTAATTACCAAACGTCCATTCAAGAATAACCCTAATATTCATATTTAGTGACGGTAAATGACTTGAATTCAGCCTGAATTAGTGATATTAACTAAATTACAAATACGCCAACTAACCCAATCTTGAACCTCAATTCACGCCATTAAGTATCCTCAACGTAAATACCTATTTCGCCAAGGGAGCTGAGATAATGACATGGCAAACAATCGCCAGTAATGAAGCGGGTTTGGACCCAACGACACTTTCAGCGCTGGAAAAAGCTATCGACAATGAAGAATTCAAACAACTCCAAAGTATCTTAATTGTGCGAGACGGAAAACTTGCCTATGAAAAATACTTTCAGGAAACCGACCATAACCATCAACATAATGTACGCTCCGCCAGTAAAGCTATAACTTCAACCGCCATTGGTATGGCAATTGACAAGGGCCTTATTCCATCTGTTGAAACGCAAATTTATCCCTATTTTTCCGAAGTTTATGAGAGCTATGCCAATTGGCATGACACCGAAAAACACACCATGACTATTCATGACTTATTGACCATGACTTCTTGTCTAGAATGTGATGATTGGAATGAATTTTCCCAAGGCAATGAAGAACGTATGTATCTAGTCAAAGATTGGGTGAAATTTATTCTCGATTTACCCGTTCGGGGTGTCCGTTGGCATCCTGCTCAAGGTGATGCCGCGCCCATTTATGAATTTTCTTATTGCACGGGTGGTGTAGTGGTCTTAGGTGCTTTACTAGAACAAGCCACGAAGCAGACATTTGCTGAATTTGTCAAAACCTATTTATTTGACCCGCTTGGGATTGTTGATTACGACTGGAGTTATACTCCGACCCGGCAGGTAATGACCGGTGGCGGTCTCAATATTCGCCCCCGTGACATGGCGAAATATGGTTACTTATATCTGCAAAAAGGCCAATGGCACGACCAACAACTGGTATCCAGTGCGTGGATTGAAAAATCATTTACCAATTATACGGAGATTGATGAGAAACAAACCTTTGGTTATTTATGGTGGCGACGTGCATTTGATGTAAAAGGTCGCACCATCCAATCTTATTTTGCGGCAGGCAATGGCGGCCAAACCATCTGGGTTTTCCCTGAACTTGATATGGTGACAGTCATGACAAGTACCGCCTATGGCACCCGCTATGGTAATCAACAACCGGGCAACATCTTGCAGGACTATATTTTGCCAGCGCTCAAAGATTAATTTACGATTCAGTTAGCAACTTTGGTGTCATTGGTGCGTATAAAATTATAGATTACTGACCGAAGATGACAAAACTCACTCGGTCCCAAACATAGAATCTGTTACTGTAATCTTCAGGAGGGTACACCTACGATGACAGATAACACTAAACACACCAAAGACATACTCAATTTTGCATCACGTATCGGCGAACTGGTCGCTGTATTTGTAATGATGGTCTTTGCCACATTCTGGCTCCGCCATCAACGCCTAGATACGGGCTTTTTCACCGACGAATTTGGCACATTTGAGATGTTCTTGTTCTACGGCTCAATGTTCTTCAGCACATTGCCACCTCTGGTGCGTGCCTTTATAGGCCGCCGGAATATTTCGCGCCCGTGGGATATCTGGGCAAACATGTTTGGGGTTGTGACCGCCATTTGGCTTTTGACGGTCTTCCCCTTTGATTTTAATCATTTAGCCGACGCATTACCCGGCGGTCTACAATTTTTGCTTGAATGGGTAACAAATGATATTGGCAAGATTCCACTGATTCTTCAAATCATCTTTATGCCGATTTCAACCTTAGTCTATTTGTGGCAATTCATCACCTTCGACAAGCCGGAATTGAACGAAGCTGTTTTTCAATAAACAAAGTATGTCGAGAGAGACGCCTGTTAACTGACAGGTTGTCTCTCGACTTGATCGCTATTGGTATAGCGCATCAAAATTACCGCCGAAATCAGGGCCACAAGGAGTAAGACCGCGACAATGCCATAGGCTCCGGTTAAATCAATTTGATCAGCCAATGACCCTAATATTTGCGGTGCCAAGAAAATCGCCAAGCCAACGGCCAGCGAAATCCGACTACTCGCCGCATCCGTTTGATTATTTGCGACCACACCGGTTGCCAACGCCAGCGCTAAGGGGAATAAACTGGCAATCGCGCTTCCCGCAATAAATAAGCCAATCACGCTCACAACCGCATTACCACTCAACCAGAAGGGCAAGAAGCCTAAAGTGGTGATGATAAACGCCGCCAGAAGAAGATGTTCAGTCGCATAGCGGCGTGCCAAACGGCTACTGGTTATGCGTCCCAGCACAAACGCAATAAAATAAATGCTCATTAAATTCACGGCCGTTGCTTTGCTGAGGGTTGTTGTTTCCGCAAGGAATTCAGCCCCCCAATAAATGACACTCCATTCAACGGCCACACCTAAAAAGAGCAAGCCCGCATATCCCCAAAACAATAATGGCAACTTCGCCTTGACTGTTGAACCCGAGGCATCATCTATATGCGGTTCAGCATTTGGCAAGTCGACCGAACGCCCAATCCACGATAAACCAACCCACACAAGAATTGGAATAATCAACGCACCCCGCCAACTCAAGTCTAAGCTTTCTGGAATGCCAATTAAGACTGGCGTCAAACCAGCACCCATGCTTGCAATAATATTGGCTTCGGTCAGCGCAATAGCGCGTTGATTACCATGATAATCGGCTAAAACTGCTTGAATCATTACAAAGACCAAGCCACCCACCGAACCAATGAGAAGCAGACTAACAATGCTCAGCACAGGGTGTTGGGCGAAAATCAACCCAACTACGCCAATATTCATGCCGATTCCACCCCAAAACAGCACATTTCGTCGTCCAAATTGTTGTGATACGCGTTCCCCAATGGTACCCGCCACCATTAAGCCCAAAGCAAACGCGCTGAAATGAAAGCCACGCACTGTATAGGATAAATTGAGTTCATCACCTAAGAAGGGCATCATCGGTCCGGGGAGAGCCTCTAAAAAGGCAAATAATGCCAGTAGAAAATACATGAGCCATGTTAAACGCGTACGGGAGAAGGGTGTGGTCAAGGCAAATATCTTTCTTTGTGCCAGAAATATTGCAGGCTAGTCTATAGGGTGTTGGCATCCGATGCAATTCTGACTTAGTAAAAAATAACGCCCAGAGAGATCTTCTCTAGGCGTTTTGTGACGGTGTTGTTGCAACAATGGGTTTTGCTGATTTAGCCTAAACCAAACATGCTTTGGAGTTTCATGGCCAAGCCCATGTTGCCTTTTACCTTGATTTTGCCTTGCATGAACGCATTCATTGCATTCAATTCACCGTTGACCAATTTAAGATAATTTTCGCCAGTTGCGATGATGGTAATATCCGGTGATTCGTTTTCACCTTCATTTACATCTACGGTTTGGTTAACAACTTTAATCCAATATTTGGCGGCATCATCGCCCGTCAAATCAAATTGAAAAATAGCGTCAACACCAGCGGCGGCATCTGCATTGAATTCATTAGGTATAGAGGCAAAAGCTTCAGCAATTGTAGTAGGCATTTGTAAATTACTCCTATAAGTTTTTAGATAGTCAAATAGTCTTAAGATAATCAATCAAATGACAATTTGATTATAACAATACCCCAAAATTCAGGAGTTTAATATACTTAAATGCCTAATCCTATCAATTCTTAACCTAAGCGCACCACGGCCCCACAATATTCACATTCCATTTGGGTCATGCCGGCGACCAAACGTTGATCGAAATTCGCACCACACACAACACACATGGTCGGCGCATTCTTAATCGCTTCAACTTCAGCCGGATCGGGATCAACTCCGCGTTCTTTCTCAATTTCAGCCTTAGCCGCCCGCTTGAGTTTGCTGGCAAACCATTCGGCGTTGATGCCACCCTTCACTTCGATAGTAGTTTCACCAAACGGTGCGCCAGATCCAAAACGCATATGGATCAGATCAATCCCGCCGAGCATCCCTTTCTTTTCCGATTCAACATCTTCAATGGTATCAATCGGAGCTTCCCAAAGAGCGCCTTCTTCCTTCTTGCCACCCATCCCCATGAAACCGCCCTTCTTCTCTTGCTGTTCCATGATTACGCGTTGGTTGGTGATATAGAAGAATCCATCTGGATTTTCCTTCTTATTGTTACCCTTCTTCCATTCGGCTTTGACCGCCATGAAGAGATTTTCACCCGCCAAGAAATCAAAGGTTGCATCTTCAGCACGTTCTAAATAGGTGTTGATTTCGCTAATTTGGCTCATCGTTTGGCTGACGTTATTGGGAACTTCACCATAGAGACCGTCAATGCGTTCTTTTGCATTCCCCACCGCTTCTTCAACGTCGCCCATTGCTTTTTCTAAGCCATCAACCAAGTCTTCAATTTTGTCTTCGCCACCCGCGGATAAGCCACCCATCTTTCCAGCGAGGCCACCCAAAGCTTTAGCAGTCGCGGCGGCCTTGTCGTCTTGCCCACCCATTTTTTCGGCCAAACTGCCTAGACTCTTGCTGGGCGCATCACTGCCACCGCCACCCATTGCACCCGCTAAAGCACCGGCGGCACCACCACTAGATTTTTTACCGCCGAAAGCACCTAATTTATTCACTAAATCAGCACTTTCACTTTCTTGAGCTTCAAGCGCGGCGCGAATAGAATTTGAAACCGAATTGCCAGTGCGTTTCTTAACCGGTTCGTCCTGACCCTCTTCTTTAGCAATTGCGCCTTCAACACGATCCCACAAAGCATCTAAGGTGTCGAATTGCTCTTGAGCTTTGCCAAGTTCCTCACGAATCGCGGCATTAATTTGTTCATGCACACCACCCCATTGGCTCCCCAAAGTTTCGGCTTTATGTTCGAGATAACTAGCATAAACATAGCCCCGATCACGCAGTTCGGCGATTTTACCGGGCAACCCTTCAATCTTGGTGGCGATATCTCCCAAAGTATCGGTAACATCCGTCATGGCAACGGTGTCTTGCAAATCTTCGTATTGACCACGTAGGGCCTCAATACGGGCATTCAACTCTTCACTAATGGGCATAATTAGATTTCCTTTTCATAAAATATTGAT
>JBNLCD010000270.1:0-7617 GCA_050303635.1 Anaerolineae bacterium | reverse complement strand
GACCGTCGGCATATTGAGCGCGTTTATTCAATACGGGGTAATACGGTATACCGTCTGGCCCGATCAATTCCGGATTCGACTAGATGGCGTCGCTTATACAGTGGCCACGGCGGTGGGTTATGCGACTGTTTTTAATATTCGCTATATCTTATTTGAAGATCCGCTTCTGACTGCCGCGATTATTCGTATCCTCGCCACGCTCTTTACACATGTTTTGGTTGGCGTGTGGATTGGCTATTTTCTAGGGGAATTTGCGATTGGACGTCCGCCAATTTTCTGGATGCCGTTGGGCTTAGGCTTAAGCTCATTTTTATATGGGATTTACATGGCCTTCCGCAGTATTGCCGTTAAAAGTGGGTTTAGCACTGAAGCAACGGGGGACCGACCGATTGGCCCCTATTTTTTGGCGATCGGGTTAACGGTTGTATCGATTGCAATTGTCTTCTTTTTAATTGAAAGTGCCGATGAACGTATGGCGCACCGCGCAGGTGTGGAGCGTATCCGATGAGAGATTTTATTGATACCAACGATCATTTCATGGACCCGCAAGACCGCCGGCGTGTTGTACTCAACAGTGCGCTGGCCATTGCCTTTGCCATATTGTTATTATTTTGGGGATGGTCGCAACGCACTAGTGCCGTGAATGCCGTTATTGCATATGATGATGAAACCAGCGGGATTCGAGCCCAAATTCCGCTCAATTGGTTGCTGAGTCAGGGTGAAGATGAAACCGTGTTTCGGGTGCAAAATCCGTCAGCGCGTCCATTCAAAACCACCATCCAAGTTTCCATTGAAACCGTTGGAGTCGATGCCGTTCCCCGAAATGTTGTGGATTTGCTTAAACTCCAAGGTCCGCTCAAACTCCCCGGTTATACGCCCCTTTCCGAAGAACGGTTTACATTGGGTGAAGATGAAGCCGTCCGCATCAATTACGCCTATTTTGAAGTCGAGCTGAATCCGTTTTTGGAAACCGCCCCCATTGTGGTACGCGGCGAGGATGTGGTTGTTTTACGCGGTAATCAGGCCATTATTATTACGTATCGCGAAGCCGACCAAAATTTCGAGGAAAATCATTTCTATTTCGACAATTTTCTGCGGACGCTGGAATACTAGACTCCGCCAAGGCGATTAGTCTTTATGAACAATATCTCTTGATTGGATTTGTATGCTAATATACGGATTGTATTATTGATCCTACTGAGAAATTATTCTAAATGATAAATGCACCCTATGAGACCACTGACTTTATAACATCTGAAGCAATTTTAAATGATCCAACCCAATCCCTACTTGTAGATTTTTCAGAAGACTCCGATACGATGGTTGTGGCCTTTGCTGGCTTTGCTCAACAAATAGGCCTGCCTCCATTTGAATTCTTCACTTTACTCAACCAAGCCCGTCCGACTAAAAAAATATTTTTGCGAGATACCTATTCGCTCTATTATCAACATGGGGTGCAGGGTATTGCGGATGATCCGCAGGGTATCGTGGATTATGTGCAGTTGTTGATTGCTGAGCAAAAGACAACCAAACTGATTACATTAGGGAATTCAGTTGGCGGTTTTGCGGCGCTGTTATTTGGGGCGCTACTTGACGCGGATCGAGTGTTATCTATTGCACCACCGACGGTTAGTAGTTACTGGCTCCGTGTCACACGGTACAATGAATGGCGTTGGTTGCGGACCGTTTATAGCAAGTCACAGGGTATAAATTGGTTTGGGTTGCGCCATTTGGCATGGACCCAAGGCTGGAAAAAACATACTTATCCTGATTTAGCGCCTGTTTTACTGGCTCATCCCCAAACAGAATATCATGTTTATTTTCCGGAACATAATCGAACAGATCGTTTAATGGCCAAACATCTGGAGTCTGTACCACATGTCAGATTATATCCCTATGACTATGATAAGCACTCGCTGGTAAAGCATCTTAAATCAACGGGTCAATTACAGAAATTACTAGAAGAAATCTTATCATTTGAAAAATAAAAAATCCCCCGTTTTGCGGACTGGAGATCTTTTTTACTAACGTAAGTTTTGGCTTAGTCTGGAGTGTATAAGCGGATGATTGCTGAATTGATTCAAGAACAAGGGCCTGAAGACCCTTGTTAAGTAAGGGTATAATCGAGAGTTAAGCGGACGCAGTAGTCCCAAACTAGTCATAACAAGGCGGCTTTAGCCCCTTGATCAGCCAAAACTCACGTTATGCTAGTCAGCTTTTAACTTACGTTCAACATCTTCAATCCAACGTTGAATGGTTTGCCAATTCCGATGATCTTCTACAAGTTGTTCCATGGGCTTAGCTTCGCCATCGTAACGCATCGAAAGCGTCCAACGCTCCCGCCAATCGATATCCGCATAGCTTAATTTGCCAGCAAAGGCAGTTTGGCCCTGAATATTTTTGACTTGCTTAATGAGATGCTCCGGCACATATTCTTGCATGACATGGTCATAGCCGCCCGTTTCTAAAAGACGGATGCACACCAGGAAATAAAAGAAAGGGGTTTCATCTAATTCAGCCGTGAGTCGCCGTAAGAAGGTTTCTGCCGCCGGTAACCAGCGTCCACTATAAATGCCTGTCCCCAGCAGGACGGCATCATACTCAGCAAGCGTCTGCACGGTGTCGCAATGTGCAACCGTCACGGTATAAGCATTTTTGCGTAGATGATCTGCCATATAATCGGCAATTTCTTGCGTAGACCCTTTTTTAGAGGCGTAAGCAATCAAAATATTCATATCTAAAATATCCCATGTGGCTAGTTCAAAAAATAAATTGAGTACCCCGTTGGTATTTAATTGGTGACAAGTGGCGCAACTGCCACAATTAAATCATAATCCTCAGCATAAATTACCATACTATTGTAACTCGTCAAATCAACGGACGTCTGAATTTCGAAATTTTGACCGCCGACATTCCCGCGTAAAACAGCAACTTCGAGGGGCGAATTGCTTTCGTCAAAGAGTTGTTCAGGGGTTTGCACCGTTTGGCGCGGGGAGAGGTATACATGTAAATTGGGCGCGCCAATGGTTGAAAAATTCTCATCAAAATTAAGAATACGGCCTTCTAAATTGCCCCCGATAATCACTTCATAAATAGCGACAACACCTTCCGTCGCCAGAATTTCACCATAATTATCCAGTGTGATAAACCCACCCGTTTTTACCTTGGATAATGTCGGTTCATCGGACGTGTTTTCGTTCATGCTTTCTGCAAATTCAACTAAATCCAACTCGTTGAGGGTCGGAATATCATTGTCTGGATCGAGACTATCCATGAGTTGCTCGGCAAGGTCTTGGTTCACCTCGGTCAGTTGGGCAATTTCAGTACATTGCTCGCTGTTGACATAGCTTGGGCAACTAAAATCTTCAGCGGCATCTTCATCTTGAACCAGCGGTTGCACTTCCGGAATCCATAAATTTGAAACCAGTGCGGCCAACGCACATAGGCCAATCACCAATATTAAGCTCCAATTGGTATAGCGCCGCATGAAAATTCCTTTTTTGTTTGCAACCGAGAAATATTGTGCGTAAGTATAGCGAAGCCCGTCGCTAGCGTCTATAGGTGGGTCGGTAAATCAATGCAAAGCCGTAGCTTTGATGAAGCGCCTCGAATTGAAAATAATTCAATAAAAAACGGGCGGCTAAATTTCAACCGCCCGTATCTATTCTTATTTGCTGACGCGCAAATTACTTATTGACCATAGTAGCCGTAGTAAACGCCTTGCGGAATAACAAGGTGTTGACCGGGCACAATATAGTTCGGATAGTACAAACCATTGGCGCGGGCGATAATATCCCAGGTCACATTGTAGTAAAGACCAATGCGGAAGATATTTTCACCGGGTTGAACCACATGGATTAATGCGCCATTGGGTGCATAGTAATTTTGCGGGGCGGGTAATTGGGCGGGCGGTACATTTTGCGCGGGTTGGCCGCCTTCAATCGGAACCGCTGTCGGCACAACACCTGAGTCAACTGGCGCCGGGATGCGAATTTCTTGACCGATGAAAATAAGCCACGGGTTGCTGATATTGTTATAGCGCGCCAATGAATCGGCGTTTACACCATATTGTTGAGCAATGCGGAACAGATTTTCACCATTGGCGACCACATGAACTTGTTCGCCTTCAGGGAAGGTGCCATCAATACCGCCACCACCAACGGGGCTACCTTGGCTGGCATCAACTGGAATACGGAGTTCGTCGCCGACGAAGATCAGACCGGTTGCGGACAATTCATTCGCCAGAATAATGGCTTCGACCGCGCTGTTATATTGGATAGCCAAGCCTTGCACCGTGTCACCATAAGTTACTTCGTGAATAACTTCATTCGGGAATTCCTCTGAAACAGGCGTAGCGGGCGCGGCGGTTGTCGCTGGAGCTTCAGTTGTGACTGGAGCCGCCGTCGTCGCTGGAGCTTGGGTTGTAGCCGGTGCTTGCGTGGTCGGTACTTCAGTTACAGGGGTCTCGGTTTCAGCGTCAGGTGTTTCCGTCTCGGCATCCGGCGTTTCGGTGTCAGGTGTTTCGGTTTCCGGCGTTTCGGTCGGTTCATCATCTGGCAAAGCAACCAGAGATGCGTCGTCAACATAAACTGCCGTAACACCGTCTACGCGTTCGGCTTGGGTACGCACAAAGAGTGTTACCGTATCGCCTGCGGCACGCGCTTCAACCGTATTTTCGCGGAATTCATCGTAATATTCAGAACCATCGTTCCAAACAATATTACCTGATTCAGGGTCAGTTCCACCATTGGGATCAATCCCCACCTGAACCGTGACTTCTAATGGATCAGTTGAGGTATCGAGATTTGTAAAATCAGTGGTAGACCATACATAAATAAATACAGAGAATTCAAGAGGGGTGTTGGGGGTTACAGAAACCCGTTGGAAAAGCCCTGCATGATGTGAAGCAAAAAACGTATTGTATTCTTGGGCAGAAACACCACCGTGAACACGGTCGTTGGGTGCTTTGGCAAATTGGGCTCCACCTAATTCTTCACTAGGTTGTTTGATGTCCCACGGTTGCCAACCATCCGCCACTTGACGAGTGGCATCGCCCCCCACGGTGACAAAACTGCCTTCAAAATCGCCGTTCTGGATTGAAACTGGTGTACCATCTTGCGCCAGCGCTGATGGTGCATATGGCAGGGCAACCGCTAGCAATGCAATAACCACAGCCAGCCCTACCCCGGATTGAATCATTTGCTTTACGCGCATATTCGACCCCTCAAATTATAAACAAAACATATATAGTCACTAAAATACTTGTTTCAATTGTCCGCAAAACTACCCAAAAGCGCAACTCGCAATTGCAATCTTTGGTAAATTGAGTTGATTTGGACAATCACTTAATCATTCGGCGCTATACAGATTCGCATTATGGCACCGATGAATATAAGCGCTAAGTAATACCCTAACTTTAGCAATTGGCTCCGTTTTCTGCAATAAATCTCTCAATTTCATATTTCAAACAAAAAAATCAATACGTGATTGAGTACAAAAATCCTCCACAAGACACACGCTTGTGAAGGATTTTCTTTCTCTTAATTTAAACGGGTTTAATGCTGTTTACTGACTGATATTTACATCCGGCATGGTGCTGATTGCTTCGGGAATTTTCGTGATGTAATTGTTTCGAATTGACAATGTGTCCAAGTCGGCGAGTTCAGCAATTTCAACCGGCAATGTTGTCAATTGATTACCATCCAGTACTAAAACGAGTAAGGGTGTGATAGAACCGATTTCTGGCGGTAATTCTGTTAGACTATTTCCGCTTACATTTAGCGTTTTCAAGCCGCTGAAATTACCGATTTCGGGTGGCAGGGTGCGAATCTCATTATTTGCAAGCAGTAATACTTCTAGATTGGGCAGGTCAATTAACATTTGCGGAAAATCGCGCAGGCCGCAACTACTCAATCTCAAAGTTATCAGATTTTCTAACTGGCCAAGTTCGGCTGGCAGTTCCCACAATGGATTGAGACTAACATCAAGTCTCTGAAGAGCCTCTAAATTGCCAATTTCGGGCGGAAGGGACTGTAAATAGTTTTGGCTCAAGTCAATGGCTTGCACAGTAGCTAGATCGCCGATCTCTGGTGGCAGTTTATGGAGCAAGTTTCCCGCGAGATCGAGCGTTTCTAAACTGGTTAACTGAGTAATGATTACCGGGAATTCGGTGAATAGATTGGCCCCCAGCATGAGATCCTGCAAATTACTTAAATCCCTAATTTCATCGGGTAAGGTGCTCATTTCGTTGGATGTGAGTTGGAATAAGTTCAGATTCGTTAAATTTCCAATCTCAGGAGGCAACGTCTGGATTTGATTATAGCGCAAGTCGAACCTGGTTATAGTCGTTAGGTTACCAATTTCGGGCGGCAATTCACGTAATTCATTATGAGCCAGCCACAATGACTCTATGCTAGCAAGATTGCCAATTTCGGGTGGTAACTCACGTAATTGATTACCCCCCATATTGAGAAAAGTCAAATTCGTCAGATTGTCGATTTCAGGAGGTATCTCGCGCAGTAAATTATCATTCACTGCGAGGCTACCTAATTGGGTCAAATTCCAGAGTTCGGGGGGGAGTTCACGGAGTTCATTATTGCCTATGGTCAAATAATCTAGATTGACAAGATTGCCAATTTCCGGCGGGAGTTCCTGTAAATCCATACTCTGTAGTGTGAGGTTTGTAAGCGCTGTCAAGTTTCCGATTTCGGGTGGAAGTACTTGAATTGGATTATTGTCTAATTTTAATTCCTCTAAATTAGTCAGGGCACCGATTTCAGGTGGAATTACCGTTAATTCAGTATTGGTCAAGCTTAACTCGGTTAATTCTGCGAGTGTCGTAATCTGCTCTTCAATATCCCCCTCCCGATTAATGGGTAAATTTAGATATTCTTCGGTCACTGGATCTTGCCATTCAATCAATCGGAGGATTGCTTCACGATCACTGTCGTCTTGAGCATAGCTCGTCTGTGGCGGAGCGCCAACGGCCAGCAAGACCCAACTCAGTATGAACAAAATACTTAAGTTGATATAAATTTTAGCTTTCATAACGTATCTCCCTTATATCTGCGTTGCCTAGCATTTCGACTCTAAGGTAAGTTCGTTACAGAATCGTTACAAAGCTTGTGATGCAATCCTGTATGAGAGAATTACCAACAGACAAAGGCAGAATTATGAGTTCCACCTTTGTCTGTTGGCGTGAGATTGTTGTTGGGAAAATACGTTGTTTATTTGCTGTTTTGGCCTAAACGCCGGATGCCAATATATTGCGCAATCGCAAAAACCATCACAATATCGGCGATGATCAGCGTTGCCCAATTGCCATTGGTTGAAAAATCAAAGGGATTGAGCAACAGGACTGCCGCACTCCCCACAACCCACAACAGATCGCCGCCAATAATCAGCCGCGCATAGGTCAGATTGATGGGATTTTGCCGGGCCACGAAAAATACATCTGCCGCCCACACGAGAAGCAACGCACCCAAGATTTGGAACGCGCTGGTTGATTCAACGCCCATAAATTCGGCGATGGTACCGGGAATGACCAGCATCAGCAGACCACTGATTAAGGAAAATCCACTGTTTTCGTAGAGGACAGTTTTGAGTAAGCCGCGTTGA
>JBNLCD010000269.1:0-7625 GCA_050303635.1 Anaerolineae bacterium | reverse complement strand
TATAATCGGTGCCCAAACGTTGCAAGCTCGCTAGACATGAGGCGCGAATTTGCTCCGGGGATGCATCATGCCCCAGATAGATTTTATTTTCTTCATCAATAAGATTGCCAAATTTGGTGGCAATCACCACCTTGTCACGTTGGCCTGCAATGGCTTGCCCTAAAACACGTTCACTATGCCCACAGCCATACGAACTTGAGGTGTCAAACACCATGACGCCCATATCAATTGCCGTCTGAATAGCTCGAATAGATTCTTGGTCATCAACGGGTCCCAAGCCAGCGGGGTTGAGTGGTTCATTGCGATCTTGCCACGGCACGGTACCATCCCCACGCCAGAATGGTCCACCAATTGCCCAACAGCCTAAACCTAACGGACTTACTTCAATTCCACTGCGTCCCAATATGCGTTTATCCATGATATTTTCCCTGATTTAACCCTGAAATTCTCGCCAAATCTGCGATTGTTCAAAGTACAATTCCCAACTATGAAAAGTTCAATTCGGCTTAAAATGCTCAAATAGGCTCCATGGAAAATAGAAATATGATTGGAATTGAAGCCATGATTTCGTTAAAATGACGTACGAAGATGCGTGAGCAAGTCGCTAATATTTATTTCTCAAATAATTAAGGATTTCCTCCATGCCGAGTTTTGACCCCCCAGCGATGTTGGCTGATTTTGACGAATTTAAGACGATTTTCCAGAATTTTGCGGATGGTGTTCCGGCGGATGCGTGGTCACTGAAAACAGGCGAACGTGACAAAGATTGGACCATGCACGAAACCTTAGCTCATCTGGTTTCGGTGGCGCGTTTATTTAATATGGCGGCTGAGTATGCGCTCAGTGAGACCTCGTTTGATGTCCAAGATTTTACAGAGCGGGCATTTTTGGGCACATGGAATAAGCGGGAGATTGCTGAACTTAGCCAAAAAGCACCCGCCGATCTTGTCGCTCAACTTGTGGCGGAACTTAGCAACACGCAAAAAATTATCCCCCGACTGACCGAGGATAATTTCACCAATTTAGCTGATCTGCCGGTTTACAATCGTCCCTCGCGGGCCCTTGAATTGGTCGATTGGCAACTGTCCCATGCGGGAATTATCCATGCCGCCCAAATTACCCGTCCACTGAAGCAACCGCCGCTCTGGGAACATTATTCAGATGCGATGACGCATCGCCAGATTGACCGTTTTGTGCGTCATTTTAGCTATGCTTATTGGCAAGAGTTGGGTCCCCAAGAACGCCATGTAATTAATTTGGAAATTTTGGGAGAAACTGGCGGCAATTGGCATTTGGTCGGCGATGCAGATGGCGGCGATTTCGGTCAAGGTTTGGTGGAGGACGCCAGTTATCATGCTCAATTTGCCACACCGCAAACATTCTTTGGCGTGTTTACGTTCCACATCCCATTTTTACAGGCTATCCAAAGCAAGCAGATTCAGTTTAAGAGTGATATGCGGGCGACAATGGAAATTTTACGGTTATTCAGTGCCACGCCGCCCAAACTTTAGCCCGAATAGGTTGTATATTGTCCCTGCCCAAACTCATATAAAATAAATTTCGGCAGGGACGTTTATATCTATTGTTGACGTATTCACCTCATATTTAGAGGCCTTGGAAGACACCCACGGTAATGATCGCAATACTTATTAATGAAGCCAACGCTGATAGACCGCCCAACGCCAAGGGAATCCTTGGTTTTTCGGCAAATTCATCCTCAATCTTGCTTAACCAATTGATCGTATCCTTGGCATCCAATAGAACCGATGCGCTGACCATCAACCAAGCGGCCATTAATTCAAGGGAGTCATCTAAGGTAGATAAGCGCAGGGCGACACTCAGACTGATTAGAATAGGTGCCCACATTAAAGCCCCGATATGGACAAAGCGGAGATATTTTGAATAGTGCGGACTGTTTTGGCGAATCATGCCTGCTGGAATACCGGTTAATAATCCATAGCCAAGATTCAAGACCCCGCCCAAAATAAGCACCTTTTCAGCTGTGTTCATGGTTGTTCCTTTTTTCTAGTGTGCTAGTCTATTCAGAATTTTAATTGGTTCAGACTGTAAGTTAACCAATTCGGCGCTTTTATTCCAGAGCTGGCGGGCAATATCTTTATCGTACGACTGTTTCGAGGAGGCTATCGCTTGGCAATCTTCGAAATATTGTCCGGTGATGTCTTCGACATCGGGCGAGGCGGCCAGATAAACAATGGTTTCAGCACCCTGTTCGGGGGTTTTGGAAAATAAGTGAATGAGGTAGGCCCCAAAATTAAAAAGACGACCATTATTGTGTCCAAAACCACTGGCTACGCTTCCCGGTGCAAGCGCATTTACTGTAACGGTATTATCTGGCAAGCGACGGGCCAATTCATACGTAAATAACACATTGGCGAGTTTGGAAGCGGCATAAGCCCCGTAAATTTGATAGCGTTTTTGACTATTTAGATCATCGAAGTTAATCTTGCCGGTGTTATGCACGCCCGATGCCACATTGACAATCCGGGCTGGCGCACTTGACTTAAGAACATCAAGGAGTAAATTTGTCAGCAGGAAATAGGCCAGATGGTTGAGCGCAAACGTCAATTCGTAGCCGTCGACCGTTTCCTGACGCGTACTGAAGACTCCGCCTGCATTATTGACTAAGATATCTAGGCGATCATAGTTGGCGCGGAATTGTTCAGCGAGTTGGCGAACTTCGGCCATTGAGGATAAATCAGCCAGCAACATGGCAACTGATGGATTGCCGCTGATCGCTTTTATTTCCGCGACAGTGGCCTCAGTTTTGCTTGGATTGCGCCCGACCACCACTACCGTTGCGTTCAGCTTGGCTAACTCAAGCGCGGTGACTTTACCTAGTCCATTGGTGGCCCCTGTGACAAGCGCAACTTTTCCCGTGAGATTACTCATGATCAACTCCTACCTAGACTATTCTTGAAACTCAATATTTAATGACCGCTGGTCATTTGTTATATTTTAACCATAAATGACTCGCGGTCACTTGTCAAGACTCCAAATGACCGTCGGTCACTAATTAGCCCATCGAGAGAGAAGAAAACAGATCATGACGCCCCAAAAACGCGCTTATACCGATGAAGAAAAACAAATTCGTGAACAGAAAATTATTGAAGCCGCCGAAGCCTTATTTGTGGAAAAAGGATTTTATGACATCAATATGGCCGAAATCGCGGAACGAGCGGGTTTAGCCAAGGACACAGTCTATCGGTATTTCACGACCAAAGAAGAATTATTTTTAGCCGTATTTGAACGCTATGTGCGCGGCTGGTTTAGAGAAGTTCAACACGCCATCGCCGCTCTCGATGAACACGCGGCTCCTGAAGCGCTGGTTGAAGCTCTCATTGAGACGACACGGGACAAAGCTGAATTTACTAAATTACTGGCGCTCAAATATAACTTGCTAGATCACAATATCTCGGTTGAACGCGCGCAGAAAAATATCGTTTGGATGCAACTGAAGCTTAAGAAATTAGGCCAACTCATTGCCGACACATTTGAAGTCCAGTTGCAACAAGGTATCAATTTATTGCGGTGGATGCTGATATTCATCATCGGTTTAGAGGGGATGGCCCACCCCGCACCCATTGTCAAAGAAATCTATGACAGTGAGCCGGATTTAACCGCCATTGATTTTGAATCCGAACTGAGAAACTTTTTGCTGGCGATTATTCGGGCTTGGTGACTCTAAAATTTAGGAAACTTGAATTCCGAGCGAACCCATTTTTGCCTTTTCATGAATTTTGCTACACTTAATTTATATTTTTAAGAAGATGGTTAAGTATTTCTGAAATTTATCAGTGGCAGAATGGTAGGCAAGGTGTATGAATAGCGAGCGCGATAAAGAAATCCTCCTGCGGACCTTTGCAGGCAAGCTTGACCCCGAATCCATCAATATCTTGTACACCAAAGGCGAGGCCATCAGCTATCCGGCGCGCAAATTTTTGTGTCGGCAAGGTGCGCCCGCGGACCGCATTTATATCATGCTCGAAGGCTGTGTGAGCATTTACAGCGAAGTCGGGGATGATCTCTTTCACATCGGCAATATTCGCAGTGGTACATTCGGGGAAATTGCCCTGTTACTGAATGAAGTCCGCGCCGCCCATATTATGACGCGTGAAGAAACGCGCCTGCTAGAAATTTCAGCGAGTAATTTCGAAGTGTTGGCTAACGATAATCCACGGATTGCGTTGGCCTTTGCTAAGATGATTTTGAAACGCCTCGTTGAGCAAGACAAAGAACAAATTGTGCGTCTCAAAACCAAACGTGACCAAATCGGAGAACGCGAATCAAGCACGGCCATGGATATGCGCACGCTCGATTTATTGCTAGAAAATGTGCCCATTGCCACCGTTGCCCGTGAAGTATTTTCCAAAATTTCATGGTACGGAGCCCCCAAAACCGATAGTCAGCACTACACCGATATTTTTATGCTGATGCCTTTCGCGAAAGAATTAGAGCCAGTTTATAATCAGGTAAAAACGGTGGCGGCCGAGTTAAGTTTGTCTTTTAAACGCGGGGACGATGTGTTTACGCAACGCTCGATTATGTCGGATGTGTGGTCGCTGACGAATCATGCCAAGGTGGTCGTGTGCGATTGTACACAGAAGAATCCGAATGTGTTTTATGAATTGGGGATCGCACATACACTCGGCAAACCGACCATTTTAATCACCCAGCAAAAATCGGATATTCCATTTGATTTGCAAGGTCATCGCTATATTCTCTATCAAAGTACGCCCGTCGGCTTGGAAAAATTATCCGCAGAATTGAAACGCGCTCTGCGGAAAACGTTGAAGTTATCGAGTTAAACAAGATTATTCAGGCAGAGTCATCACGGTTACCCATACCAAATTATCCAGTTCCTCCAACAAGCCCGGATCGTTGGCGTCCAAATCAGGTTGGAGCCATACCCCAATTGTGTCTTCATCCATATCATAGGTGAAGTCAGGTTTAGCATTGGGTTGCGGGACATGGCGCGCGCGGAGTTTGTCATCCACCATATCAATCATAATACTTAGCATGTGGTTTGGCTCTCCCGTGTTCGAACCTGTGTAAATCTGTCTATCCGTGTAAGGCGATTGTTCTAAGCTTAGCGCGAATCACAACTCCGCGCAAAGGCTATTTAGACTCCTAAATTTTAGTAACTTGCTACACCTAAAAAGAGACAAAAAGGGCCGTGGAGATGATCTCCACGGCCCGCAGTCTAGTTAACCAAGTCTTGCAACTGGTTGATTAGCGGAATTGAGTGTTAGGGTGCGCTCGTACCATCTTCGTCACAGTGGCCGGGGCCAATATAACCGTTGTTATAGTCATCGAGCGTGGCCGCGAGGCTAATGAATTCAGCTCGCAATTCCTTACCCTTCTTACCCTTCAGATCACCAATTTCTTCAGGTGTGTATTGTTGGAACAGAGCGGTGGCCGCATCAAATTCGGCTTGGACCGCAACTGGTGATGAACCATTCAAGAAGTTCAACTCAGCGGCGATATACGCATGTGCCAAAATGTAGTAAGCGTTGCCACCCTTCGGTGCCGTCCACAGAACTTCGTAGTAGCTTTGGCCACTCAAGAAGAATGGTGTATCTGGACCACCTAAGATTGCCCATGTTTCATCGTATGGTGCTGGACCATAGTCAGAGTGCGTCTTCCAGTAACCCGGTGTGAGTGAACAGCCATTGTCACATTCAACCGTGATATGAACTGTCCAGATAGCGTAGCCACTGGCAAAGGTGTCATTGGAGACAAACAGGGCCGTATTGACATGATCGAATTCACCACAGTCATCAGGGCCATAATATGGACCGAAGTCGATGGTGTAGGTGAATGTGTGGCTGAAAGCGGTATCGTTTGGTGTACAAACGGTGCCAAGTTCGCCGTAGTTGGTGTCATTCACGGTCACACATTCGTCGATTAAGTCAGCCGGATCACCGAAATCAACATCAGCCGTCGCGGTGAAGTCAATTTCATTGAAGGTGACGGTTGCCGTGTTGATTTCGTCGTTGATGTCGCCATCAGCGAAGGTTGCGGTGTAGTTACAGGTTGCCGTTGAATTGGCTTCAACTTCAAGTGTGCCACCACAATCTAAGCTAACCGTTGCACCCGGTAAAGCATCTGCCACAGAAACGGTCATACTGGCGGTCGGATGCGGGTTGGTTACTGAGATCGTACCACTGGCGGCCACGTTGAGGTCAGTGTAGCCAGAGACCCAAACGGTCACATCGTAGGAAACACCGGAGAAGACTTGACCTTCGGCCAATAACAATTCGGTGACGCTACCGGTCTTATCAATACTCCAGAAGAATTGACGGTCATAGGTGGCTTCCGCAGTCTTGCTGACAACCGGCGCGTAACAGTTGACTGTTGTCTGCGCGTCGTCTTCATCTTGCTTGACGCCATCGGACCAAACACTGGCAATATTGGTTTCGTTGTAGCTGTAGGTACCACCGTTGGCGTAGTCAATTACATCGGATGAACAGGTGTATTCATCTGGAATGATCGTGCTGTAATCGCCGTCGATGTCGAGATCTAACGGGCCTTGTTCGTCATAAACATGGGCACCAGCGCGGATATAGTTGGTCGTCCAACCCACATCAGCGGTCGCGACAAATTCAATACCATTGAGGGTCGCCGTGGCGGTGTTCAACGTCGCCGAAGCATCTGTCGGGCTCGCGGTGTAATCACAGACTTCCGTGCTGTTGGCGGCTAAGGTGAGATTGCCGTCAGCGAATGCACAGTTACTGATTGTCACAGCGCTGGCATCGTTCAGAACATCGGTCAAGCTCACAACCATTTCCATCGGAGCCGGATTTTGGACGGTGATCGTACCGGCAATGGCGAAGTTTTCTTCGTAAACGGTTTCGTCAACCACAATATTCCAATCGAATGTGACCGTTTCACCGATGAAAGCATCTTGGCTGGTGGGGTCAACCGTCTTATCAATGGTCCATTCGTGACGTTCATCGTAGTTACCTGCCGCCGTCTTGGTGACAACTGGCGCGTAACAATTCACCGTTGTTTGGGCATCGTCTTCATCTTGCTTGACGCCATCTGACCAGACACTGGCGATATTGGTTTCGTCGTAGCTGTAGAAGCCGTCACCGGCGTAATCAGCGGCATTGGATGAACAGGTGTATTCATCTGGAATGGTGGTGCTGTAATCGCCGTAGACAGCGAGATCTAACGGACCTTGTTCGTCATAAACATGGGCACCTGAACGGATGTAGTTGGTGGTCCAACCGACATCAGCAGTGGCGATAAAGTCAATGCTGTTCAAGGTGGCCGTCGCGGTGTTCAATGTTGCGGAGTAATCAGCGGGGCTGGCGGTGTAGTCACAGATTTCCGTGACACCGGCGGCAATCGTCAAATTACCGTCAGCGAACGCACAATTGCTGATGGTCACGACACTCAAATCGTCGAGAACATCGGTTAAGCCCACAACCATTTCCATTGGAGCCGGGTTAGTAACAAAGATTTGACCGGCAATGGCGAAGTTTTCTTCGTATACGGTTTCGTCAACCACAATATCCCAATCGAAGGTGACCGTTTGGCCTGCAAAAGCATTTTGGCTGGTGGGGTCAACCGACTTGTCGATGGTCCATTCGTGGCGTTCG
>JBNLCD010000268.1:0-7627 GCA_050303635.1 Anaerolineae bacterium | reverse complement strand
CCATCTCCGCTTGGGATTGGCGTCCGCGATCAACGCGCTTTTGGAGGATAGCCGCAATGCGTTCTTTGCCCTTGTCGGCACTTTCTTGCGTGGCATCGGTCATGACAACATCCATACCCGCGAAAGCAGTGACATAGGCAATGCCATGGCCCATCATACCGGAACCCAGTACACCCACTTTATCCGTTTCCTGCGGCGGGATTCCGTCCGGACGACTGCCACCCTTTTTAATTTCGTTGAGGTTAAACCAGAACGCATTAATCAGATTGTGGGCAACTTTACCTGCACCTAATTTAGCAAAATACCGTGATTCAATCCGGCTGGCCGTTTCAAAATCGACCAACGCACCTTCAACTGCCGCTGACATAATAGCATGCGGAGCTGGATAGTTGCCTTTAGTCTCTTTCCGTAGATAGGCAGGCGCTACCATAAGCATCTGGGCAATTTTCGGATGACGGGGATCGCCGCCCGGAATACGGTAATTTTTGACCGCATCCCACGGTGCTTTGGGTTCAGGATTTTCGGCAATCCAAGCGCGTGCTTGCGCATAAAGATCGGCTTCATCTTGCGCAATAGCATGGATCATTTGATCAGCCAGTGCTTGTTGGGGATTATATTTTTTGTTTTGGGCCAGCCATTCGAGAGACTTCTCTAAGCCAATCAAGCGCACGGTACGCGTCACACCGCCCGCCGCAGGCAATAAACCTAAGCCCACTTCAGGAAAACCAAATTTGATACGGGAGTTGTCCAGTGCAATCCGATAATGACACGCCAAAGCCAGTTCCAAGCCACCACCGAGCGCCGCCCCGGTTAAGGCCGCTACCACGGGTTTACCAACTGTTTCAACCCGACGATAAAGCGCTTGGAGATGTTGGGACGCGGCAAAATAATAAGCCGGATCATCTGAATTAAACATATTATCGATATCAGCTCCGGCTAACCATGTCGATTTACCGGAAGCCAGAATAACACCGGTTACCATGTCATCTTCGGCGAGGGTGTCGAGTGCTTCATGGAGAGCTGTCGTAAAAATATCATTAATAACATTGGCGGATCGATCAGGCAGATCCATCGTTAGGGTCACAATGCCCTGTGAGTCTTTTTCGTAAAGAATAGTCATATGAAACTTACCTTTTTTAAACGCGTTCAATAATGGTAGCGATACCCATGCCACCGCCTACACATAAGGTGATAAGCCCGGTTGTGCTATCGGTGCGTTCTAACTCATCCAAGACAGTGCCAAGCAACATCGCGCCCGTTGCGCCCAAGGGATGGCCCATCGCAATTGCCCCGCCGTTCACATTGACCGTTTCATTGTCTTCAATACCCATGTCGCGCATGAATTTAAGCACAACGCTGGCAAAGGCTTCGTTTACTTCAAATAAGTCAATATCGCTGATATTCATGCCAGCCTTTTTAAGTGCTTTCTTGGCGGCGGGGGCTGGACCAGTCAACATAATGACCGGATCTGTTCCGACAAGCGCGGTGGCGCGAATGCGGGCACGTGGACGGAGGCCGTTGGCTTCACCGATTTCACGGTTAGCAATCATCACTAAAGCGGCTCCATCAACAATACCGGATGAGTTGCCAGCCGTATGAACATGCTCAATTTTTTCAACTTGGGGATAGCGTTGTTGCGCGACGAAATCAAAACCCATGGCACCCATCGTTTCAAAAACGGGCTTTAGATTGCTAAGGCCGTCGAGGGTGGTCTCTGGACGGATATAGGCGTCTTGCTCAAGAATAGTCATGCCATTCATGTCTTTTACCGGAATAACAGAACGGCTAAAGTAGCCATTTTCACGGGCAAAACTGGCACGTTGTTGGGACTGTAACGCAAAGAGATCTACATCACGGCGACTGAAGCCTTCCAACGTGGCAATCAAATCTGCGCCGATACCTTGCGGCACGAATGAGGTCTCGAAGTTGGTTTGGGGGTCCATCGCCATCGCGCCACCGTCGGAACCCATCGGCACCCGTGACATGCTTTCAACGCCACCCGCCATCACCATATCTTCCCAGCCAGAGGCAACTTTTTGCGCGGCAATATTGACGGCTTCTAAACCCGATGCACAAAACCGATTCAATTGCATACCGGGCACATCGGTATGCCAGCCTGCTTTTTGGGCCGCTATTTTAGCAATATCCGCCCCTTGCTCACCGACCGGCGCCACGCACCCCAGCACAACATCATCAATTTGCGATGTGTCGAGTTGTGTGCGGGTCTGCATTTCATCCATCAAGTTCACCATCAGATCGATGGGTTTCACCTCATGGAGTTCGCCACTTGCTTTCCCTTTAGCACGCGGAGTGCGTATGGCTTCATAAATTAAAGCTTCTGTAGGCATAAGCTTTCCTTTTTAAAGTACTTGCGAGTAAAACTTGGATATGTTATATTATGGCGCATCATATGCCATAAGTCAATAAGATTGCCAAAAGTCGTTAAGTGCGCCAAATAGTGTTGTTTTGAGCCAGTAAAAATATTTAGCCAAATACTATTTAAACGACTGCACGGAACGCTAATCTGGCTATTTTTTGATAATTAATTAACAAGGAGATTGATCATGGTTGCCCTTGATTACCCCCAACAAGCAACCCTAGATGTTATTAATCCAGTTACGCAGGCTGTTATTGGAAGCATTCCACGTACCACAGCGGATGAGGTAGCGCAAGCAATTGCAAAGGCGCGGATTGCCCAAAACGAATGGGCCAGCCTACCTGTCAAAGAACGTGGCCAGTATTTACGGCGTTGGATGGATTTGTTGTGGCAAAAACAAGATGAAGGCATGGCGATCGTTCGTCGTGAAAATGGCAAGACAACGGGGTCAGCTTACTTAGAATTTATGTTGATCCAAAATGTAGGACAATATCTTATTCATCAGGCCAAACATATTTTAAAGCCCAAGCGGCGTCGCTCGCTTTTTCCCGGTATCCAGTCTGCCAAAGTATTTTATAAACCACATGGCGTTGTCGGCATTATTACACCTTGGAATTATCCTTTTGCGATTCCATTTGTAGATATGATGCCGGCTGTTATGGCAGGGAATGCAGTTCTCTTCAAACCCAGCGAAATTACACCTTATGTCGTTGAATGGGGTGTCAATTTAATGGTTGAAGCTGGTTTCCCGCAAAATCTTGTGCAAGTTGTGCAGGGTGGGGGTGAAACTGGTCAGGCATTAGTTGAACAAGTTGATTTTATCCAATTCACTGGAAGTACGGCGACTGGCCGGAAAGTGGCCGCAACCGCCGCTAATCGACTGATTCCGTATAGCCTTGAATTGGGTGGTAAAGATCCAGCCATTGTGCTCAATGATGCCGACCCCGCCATGACGGCGATTGGCTTGCTTCAAGGTGCTTTTGAAAATTGTGGGCAGATGTGCATCAGCATTGAGCGTGTTTATGTGGAAGAAGGTATTTATGATGAGCTTCTGGAGAATCTGAAGCAATATGCTTCCGATCTAACGATGGGCACCGATGCGGGTCTGGATGTTGTGGTGGGGAGTATGACCAATGAAGCTGAATTCAACCGTACCAAGGATCATATTGAGGATGCCTTGGGTAAAGGGGCGAGGATATTAACGGGTGGGAATCCTCGTCCCGATCTTGGTCCACTATTCTTTGAACCAACGATTCTCACGGATGTAGACCACAACATGGCTATTATGCAGGAAGAAACATTTGGTCCTGTAATGCCGATTATGAAGGTTAAAAATGCGGATGAGGCTGTTCAACTTGCCAATGATAGTATCTATGGTTTATCCGCCTCTATCTTTTCGCGCAATCTCAAACAGGCTGAAAACCTTGCGCGGCAAATTGATACGGGCGATGTCAACGTGAATCGGGCGCAATATGCCACGGGGACGCCGAGTTTACCAACCGGTGGTCAGCGTGAGAGTGGCACCGGGCGGCGTAATGGCCCTGAAGGTTTGCTGAAATACACTACCTCCCAAGCCATTCTATTAGACAATTTACGGGGTGCTGAGAAATCATTAGTTATTTTGACTCCCACCGTCCTTTTCCTGATGAAGACCATGCGAGCTATCCGACGACACATTGCCTTTATTTAATGGATTTTGATCGTGCTATTACTTCCACCTCCTGATACCCTCCCTGCTTTTTCAGGTAGGGAGGGGCTTTCTTGAAAACATAAGTTAAACGGCATTGTCCCACCTCAATTGGTGTATGCAGATAGTTGGAGATACCATGAAATTTGATAGTGCACTCAGTACCAGCGATTTTAAAACTATTCCTGAAATAGCGCAGGCCATGGAAACTTTGGGTTTTGATGGCGTATGGACATCCGAAGCGGCGCATAATCCTTATATTCCGCTGGCCTTAGCCGCTCAGGCAACAACTGAACTGGAATTGGGGACAGGCATATCTATTGCCTTTGCCCGAAGTCCAACCATCACCGCGCATGAAGCATGGGATTTGGCTCAGTTAAGTGATGGACGTTTTATGCTGGGGCTGGGCACCCAAATTAAAACACATATCGTCCGTCGCTTTGGCATGGAATGGGGAAGCCCCGGCCCACGGATGCGCGATTATATTCTCGCGATTAAAGCAGTGTGGGATGTTTGGCAAAATCCCGGTCAGGCGCTAAATCATCAGGGCGATTTCTATCAATTAACCTATATGACACCATTCTTTCAACCGCCACCTCTTAAACACGAGCGTCCGCCACTCTATATTGCCGCAGTTGGACCTTATATGTGTAAACTGGCGGGTGAATTGTGTGATGGGGTCCATATTCACGCTTTTCATACCATCGATTATTTGCAAAATGTCACGCTCCCCAGAATTGAAGAAGGCCTCAACAAAGCCGGTCGCACGCGGGATAGTATTTCGCTCAATACCGCCATTTTTGTGGCCACGAATGATGTGGAAAAGATTGCCGCCAAACAACAGCTTGCCTTCTATGCAAGTACGCCTGCCTATCGCGGAGTCTTAGAACAACACGGGATGGGCGACTTACAAGATCACCTCGCCCGCAGAGCCAAAAATGGCGAATGGCAAGACCTCCATACTTCAATCAGTGACGAGTTATTGAATACGGTTGGAGTCATTGGCGATTCAACTGATATTGGCGCAATGGTGCGTGAACGTTATGAGGGTATCTTGGATCGTATTGGGTTTTATTTGCCCTTTGTGCCGGGTGAACGGGACGATTTCTGGAAACATACGATCGCGGCATTTCGCTAAACAAATACATCCATGTTTTCTTCATTCAAGAAAACATGGACACTTTGGCAACGTTCTCTAGAAGGTAAATAATCTGCGCTTGTCGCGGCAAATTCTTGGTTCAGTATTACTAAAACATGACGATAAAAAGGACTGACATGCCAGTCCTTTTTTGATTCTATATCCAAATTAGTACTATCGCTTGATTCTAGTGTGGCATATGGACCGCTGTGGGCAAAATTGTTCCCTTTTGGAGTGCCACATCCTCTTCGCTGGCCTGCATAATTCCTTTTTCAGCAATCAGTTGAATATAGGGCCAGGCAGCATTTAGAAAGGCATGCGTCGCGGAACGCCCAACGACACCGGGCACATTGAGTACACAATAGTGGGCTACACCTTCGTTCATGAAAATAGGATTATCATGAAAAGTGAGTTTACCTGTTTCAACACTGCCCCCCTGATCAATACTCATATCAATAATCAGCGCATTATCATGCATAGATCTGACCATATCTCGGGTAATAATCATGGGTGCCTGCTCGCCGGACACTTGCACTGCACTCACCAACACATCCGCAAATGTACATACTTTGGCTAGATTAAACGGATAGGCCACCATCGTGACAATATGGTCTCCAAAGCGTTGATGAGCTTTTTGCAGTTGGTGTAAATCATTATCCAGCAAAATGACTTTGGCACCCATTTGTATAAAAGCATGCGCGGCACTGCAACCCACGACACCCGCACCCACAATTGCAACATCGGCCGCAGGAATACCGGGAATATTCCCTAAAAGGATACCCGTCCCCCCATTCTTATTCTGCAAGAACTGAGCCGCAATTTGAGCCGTCATAATGCCGCCGATTTGACTCAATGGTTCGAGTACAGGTAACGCCCCATCCGATGTCTGGATGAGTTCGTAAGAAACGAGCGCAACACCTTTAGATTGGAGTTTCGCCAACCGTGCTTCAGGAAAGGTGGCCATCATCATAAAACCCATCACAACCTGATTTTCGCGTAGCCAGTCTGTTTCTCTGTCGGTGATACGCAAAACTTTGAGAACCACATCGCTCTGCTGAAACACTTCTTCGGCAGAATAAACGATGTGCGCCCCCGCTTTTTCATATGCTAAGTCCGGGAAGCCACTTCCTAAGCCTGCTCCGGCTTCAACATAAACCGTGTGACCTTGCTCCGTCAACATGCGTACCCCGGAAGGAATCAGTCCTACCCGAAATTCAAATGGACGATGTTCACGCGGAACTCCAATTATTTTGTTCATGCGGTTACCCTTTCTAGGGCTGTTTGCATCATCTCAGCCACCGTCTGATACATGACCGAATGCGTATCGATATCAATCAGCGGATGACCGCTTAAATCAAATTCAAACAGGGTCTCGCTGTAAGGGACGACACCCAGCATCGGTATACCGATCTCATCAATGCGATCTTGCAGGGTTTTGGGTATTTCGGGCAAACGCATGCCGTTGAGCACCAGATACGTGTTATCAATGTTAATGTCGAGGGCGTCGCGGAAGCCAGCAATGCGTTGCGCGGCGACTAGACCCCGTTGCGTGGGGTCTGTCACCACAAAGAGGTGATCGACATCCCGCGTGGTGCGGCGGCTGAGGTGTTCCATGCCCGCTTCGTTATCAATAACCACATAGCCATAGTTGCGGCTAATTCCATCAACCACATCTCGTAAATTATGATTGACAGCACAATAACAACCGGGACCTTCCGAGCGACCCATTGCAATGAGATCAAATCGATCACTCTCACTCAGCGATGTTCGGATTTGATGATCTAGGTAATCGCGTTTGGTCATACCTCCGCCCACGGTCCCCATCGCCGCGCCGCCCACCGTCAACGTGTGTTTGACTTCCTCTAGAAGATTTTCGCGAATATCTCCAACCGTCCAATCTAAATCTAAGCCCAGTACCATATTGAGATTACTGCTAGGATCAGCATCAATGGCTAGAATCGTGCCGGATGTTGCCTCAATCAAATATTTGATAACCATAGCGGCGATTGTGGTCTTACCCACCCCACCTTTACCAGCTAATGCAATTGTTGTTGTCATCGATGATCAACTTTCTATTAAACTGAGATCAGCGGCTAGTTTTTGCGTCATGGTTTCGGTCGCTAGCCGTAAAGCGGGTACATGATCATAAACTGCATAACGGAAACGATCTGCATCTTGTACAGTATTTTCATCTGTTAAATAGCCGAGAATAGGAATCTCTGGTGTTTCTGACTCTAAAAACAGTTTGTCTTGTTCATGTAACAAATCAATATTGTAATAGTTCTGGCAGGAAAGAAGACTGCAGCAAATTGCAGTAATGGTTGAAGTTTAGAGAAAAACAATAAGGTCATGCGTAGCCCCCCCACAAAAAATAACTTAATGCCGCAGTAGGGGATTCCCTAAAAAAACTTAATAACAGAAGCTT
>JBNLCD010000267.1:0-7633 GCA_050303635.1 Anaerolineae bacterium | reverse complement strand
AGTCAATAAAAATTTTATCAATACCGTTTATTGTCATCTGGAATCGTTTGCTCAGCCAAGAACCTGATTTTGCTGAGTGAGGAATTCGCTTGGGAAATTAATTCCCTAATTGAAATAAAAAAACTCTCCCTGTGGCAAACAGAAAGAGTTTTTGTTTTTATGATAACTGCGGAAGAAATTATTCTTCGCTGGCTTCAACTTCTTCTTCAGCTACTGCTTCAGTTTCAGCTTCAGCGGGAGCATCTTCTGCGTCAGTCTCAACTTCGGCACCTTCTTCAACCTCAGCGGCTTGGCTAGCTTCAAATTGAGCTTGCATTTCAGCGAATTCAGCGGCACGCTTTTCTTGTTGCAATGCCAACTCTAATTGTTGCTTAGCGGCTTTCTTCGCTTCTTTAGCCTTCTTGCGGAACATCTTTTGAGCGTCTTTGTCGAAGTCATTGTTTTTGCTCAGGTCACTCAAATAACCTTCAGCTGATTTAGCGTCGATTTTGATCAAGGTGTCAACGTAGACGGCAAGATCTGGATCATTGGCTTCAATGGCAGATTTTAGCCAATTGATTGCATCTTCATCACTTGCGCCAGCTAAATTAGGTAGCAAGTCAGCAATGGCCAAACTCATATCATCGTTATCGTTGGCCCATGCTAAGACATCACCCAACACATCATGACCAAAAGCATTGATGGCACCTTTGGCGGCATTGGCAACTTGCGGCAAAGTTCCTTCGAACTCAAGCAGTTCGAGCAAACTCGGCAATGCATCGGTAATGCGCCAGCTTTTAATCAACTCAATCGCCTTTGGGGGAACATTACCATCACCGGGAGCATCAGCTTCAAAAAGATAGTCATCTTCGATGATTTCCATCAACAAGGGCTTAACGGTGTCTTTTTGTTCAGTTAGTTTTTCAATAGCGGTATCGACTTGCACAGATTGGGCAAAAAGGAGCCAAGTGGCTTGGTGTAAGTCGTGTTCACTGTCGGTCAGGGCGTCGCGCCAAGTACTCATCGCGTTAATTTTTCCTCTCATAAATCATTACAGTGTCATAACGCGCCATTGTGCTGATAAATAGGACTTTTGACAAGCCTGAATTAGAGACTCAATGGCTTTGACAAGGCTTTCTAAAGACAAAGATTGCGCTATAAATTGTTTTACTAAATTGGTAACGCAATCTTGAAGCAAAAATAAAGGCGGATGCCTTGTCCAGACACCCGCCAAAATATTCTACAGTGTCAATCGCATCTATCTGGTTTTACGACGCCAGAGATAGATTGGACTGAACAAGACGATCAGTGCTACAACTAACCCAATCAAAAGGGATGTGAAGGGCAGTGATTGGCCTTGCTCTTCGACCGTGGGTGGATAACCTGTGGCAGGTAAACCTGTGGCAACACTCACGACTGAACTTACAGACCGGGTGGTTACTGTGCCGCTGGTACCGTTGCCAGTTAGGGTTGCAAGGTTTTCAAATTGACCATCCAACGGACTGCTTAAAACAGTTGTGACAATCGTCATTTGAATTGATTCGCCCGGATCAAGATACGGAATATTGAATGTTACAGTTTGGCCACTAATGGTCACGGTTCCCCGTTCAACTGTAGCATCATCAATACGTAATTCTGAGCGAATTTCATCCGCAACAACGATATCTGTGCCTGTGCCATTGCCAATATTGGTAATGGTTACGAGCCAGGTTAGTTGTTCGCCGGGTAAACCAAGTCCACCGTCTTCTAAAATCCCAACTTTACTGATAGCTGGATCAAATACAGTAACCAAGATATTAGGAGTGGTAGTAATTGGTGTTGGGTCATCTTCCCCGGTTTCGGTTGGATCACCATTGCCGTTGGGGTCAGGATCTACACCATTATCAGAATTATCAGTAGTGTTAACACCTAATGGACTGTCACCTGAGGCAACGGCAGTGTTATTGAAAGGTTCAGATGCTCCATTTGGTGCAAATTGAACGGTAACTGTGATGGTTTCAGTTGCACCAAACGGCAAACTACTTGAACCCGCAGTAAGCAAGTTCATGTCACCTGAACCGTCGTAAGCACCATTGGCCGTTAATGTACCACTTGCATTGGGTCCACCACTCACGGTAAATGTTGCGGGAGCGCCAAATGTTGCGGCCAGATCATCAGTGACTTGAACATTGTCCAAATCCACATTACCCAAGTTCTCAACCGTAAAGGTCAAGGTTACTTCGTAATTGCCGCCACCTAGATCAGTGACTGAACCAGCTTGTTTGGCAATACCAATGACCGGATTTTCACCATAGCTAATTTCTGTTGGATCATCTTCCCCAGGTTCCGTAGGATCACCGTTGCCGTTGGGGTCTGGATCAGCCCCATCGTCAGAATCATCAGTGGTGGTTCCGCCGGATGGACCTTCACCTGAGGCCACACCCGTATTATAGAATGGATCCGCTGCACCATTTGGTGTAAATTGAACGGTAACCGTGATTGTTTCGGTTGCGCCAAACGGCAAACTGCTTGAACCTGCATTCAATAAGTTTTGGTCAGTGTCGCCATCGTAACTGCCATTGGCTGTTAATGTGCCTGTGGCATTCGGGCCAGAGCTCACGGCAAATGTTGCGGGAGAACCGAATGTTGCGGTTAGATCGTCCGTGACTTGAACATTGCTCAAAGCCACGTTACCTAAGTTCTCAACTGTGAAGGTCAAATCAACTTGGTAAGTGCCACCGCCTAGATCGCTGACTGTGCCAGCTTCCTTAGAAATACCAATCACTGGATTTTCAGCGTAATTGATGGGTGTTGGATCATTTTCACCTGTTTCATCAGGATTACCATCTCCATCGGGGTCTGGATCAGTTCCATTATCAGATGTGTCTGTTGGCGTTGCGCCTAACGGACTTTCACCAGTCGCAACTGCGGTGTTATTGAATGGACCTGTTAAGCCATTTGGATTAAAGCGAACGGTGACCGTGATCGTTTCGGTTGCCCCAACCGCCAGTGAACTTGATCCGGAATTCAACAGGTCTGTATCACCGATACCATTAAAACCAGCGTTGGCTGTCAACGTACCTGTAGCATTTGGTCCCGCTTGAATACTAAATGTAGCTGGGCCGGGGAATGTTGCCGCTAAGTTATCTGTTACTTGAACATTTGTCAGAGCTACATTACCCAGATTCTCAACCGTGAAGGTCAATGGGACATCATATAAACCACCGCCCACGTCTGTAACGGTTCCGGCTTGCTTCGCAATACCTATGATGGGTGTTTCGATAACTGTATCAACATCATTATCTTCGACGGGTGCATAGCCATTGCTATAAAGATCCGTCCAATCAATAGCCGCCGTATTATCAAGAGTTGTACTCGGCGCTAAACCAGAGTCAACACTCGTGGTTAAGGTTATGGTGCCAGAATTATTGGGGGCGGCAGGTGTACCTGTCAAAAATGCTAAGGTAGTCGCACTTTGACTTACGAGATCAATTTCGATATTGCCACTGCCTCCTGGATTTTCAGTACATGTTCCTTGCAGAGGAGCATTGACCGTACAACTTACAAAACTTAATCCGCTGGGCAAACTATCAACAATCTCTGGTCCAGCTATGGGCATGGCGGCTCCCAGTCCAGAGTTTGTGATGGTTAGCGTATAGACATTGGTGCCGGGTGATGTTGTCGTTGTAACACCATCATCCTTGAGAATGCTAACATCGGGCAAAGGGGGTTCTTCAATCAGGAAGGTATAGCCCGGAACTTCAAAGGAATATTGATTATTGATGTCCACACAGATCGTGGCTGACCAAAGACCTGGTTCAGGATTGGCAATAGCATCCCCGTCTACATCTGTCCCTGCATCAAAAGTTCGCATATCCCCAAATGCAGGACGTGAGGCTGAGTTGCCAAGATCGTTCCATATGCCATTGCCTGAACGTGTCCCCGTAATGGCTACGCCGCTAGGTGTGGTATAGGTTATTGGCTGTGTGGTGTTGAAATCCATATCAAAATTAAGCATATAGAGATTGGTTGCGCCATCATCGACAAACCAATAAAAATCTTGGCAACCTATTGCACTACGTTGATAAGAAGTATAAGCTACACCGAGCCATACTTCGTCACCTGTACCAGCAATGCCATCTGGACCTAATTCGGCATCAAAGGTTTCGGCGGCAGTTGGGATACCACCTCCGCCTCGGATGCGCAAGCGCCATGAATTATCATCATTATCAGAGGTGCTTGATTGCACGATATATATACCACAGTGTGTTCCCAAAACAGGGGTAGCGGGCATGGTGACCGTACCTAAATTGACCCAAGTATTATCAGTGCCCCCCGTAGGTGTATACACGTTTGAAGCAATAGTACTACCATTAGGTCCAAGCAGTGCCATGGTTGTATCATCGGCATCAGCAATGTTCGAGGAATTATTATTAGAAGAGTCCCGAATATCATCGATAACAGTGCTTGTAGTGATATTTATCTCTGGATCAAAAATTTGAATGCGATAGGTTGTATTCGCTATACAGGGCAGATAAACTTCAAGTTCATGTGGTAGATTGTCGCCAGCCAATAGCGTACGATAATCACCAACATTAGCCCCCGCATTGGGCCCTGATGTTTGCATGAATAGGGTTGTGTTTATTGGCATCAAAACTTCAGCTTGAGTGGGCTGGATTTGCCATGGCAAAAAGCTTAGCATTGCCATCACAAATATCAAGACGCTCAGCTTTCTATAAGTCCTATATATTTTCATTGATGAATACTATCCTCTTGTTATAAAAAGTTTTTTATAAAGGCAGTAGCGCTCATTAGCTCAGATCATTTACAAGCTACTATGCGAAAATCCGATTGATAAAATGCTAACCCTGATACTAATCGGAGACGGCCTTAATGAATGATGGTCTGCTTACCACCAACCTATTTTGGTCTATCACTTTTAGTGAGATTGTGCAAACAATAACTAATACGAAAGATGGCTGTTAGTAAATTGTTTGGAACCTTACAAAATATAGAACAAGATATGGTTAAATTCAAGTCATTTTAACAGAGTTAGTAATATATTCATAAATTTACAAAATTTAATTTCACAAATATATTAAGCGCAATTTCATATAGGCCTGTCGCAAAGTCATTCATAAATTTTCTAGGTATGTTCAGTTCAAAATATTAAATATAGTGGCCACTGGTCAGTTACATCATACTGAAGTTAGTCAACTTTGGGGGCGTAAAACGTACAGTTAAGTCTAAGCGACATTTATGCTCAACATAATATACGAATTAAACCTTGCGAGGCCTCAAAATGCCATGTTAAAATATTTCTATAAATAGTGCGGGATAGTTTAATGGCAGAACAGCGGTCTCTGGATCCGTCAGTCCTGGTTCGAGTCCAGGTCCCGCAGACAGATTGCCCCCTAATTTCTAGGGGGTTTTGTGTTTTTTGCAAAAATAGACATCCAAATCTCATCCATCCTCCGTAAACAAGATCAAAGCCGATTACATAACCATTTGTTTACAACCACCATGAGTTAGCAAAGGATTGTTGAGATGTTTACTTTCACCCAAAAACTGTTCGCTGTCGTTTTAGTCATTATCTCCGTTTCCATTTTTATTCCGACCAATTCAGTGTCCGCTCAAGACAATTCAGCGACCTGTGCCTATCATTTTCCGGCTGGGGGGCAAACACGTTCATTTAGTGATACGTTTGATAAGTGCGCTGTCTACATTTATTTCCAAATGAATCGGGAAGCTGAACTGCAAGGATTTGGTAGCTGGGGGCAATATACGGTTGCGGTGGATGCAAACCGTGATGTTTATTATGGATTACCTACCCAACAAGGCGATGTTAGTGCATGGACATATTGGGGTGACTTGAGCTTTTTGGAATTGACCTTAGATGAGGTTGTTGACTTAGGCGTGCTGGATGTTAATGAATATTGGAGTAATTTATTTGCTGACAATAACATCCGCTATCGTGAACCCAATGTTCGGTATTTTAATAGCAATAATCAACGCTCAGCATGTGGTTCAAGTCGCGTTAATTCTCCAGTCTATTGCTCAGCGGATCACACGATTTATTTGCCAGAATATTTCCTTGACGCCTATTTTGAACGTATCGGTGACTATTCAAGCGTGCTCATTATCGCACACGAGTGGGGTCATTCAGTGCAAGCTCAATTGGGTATTCTGGGCACGACGCATACGATTTATACGGAATTGCAAGCTGATTGTTTAGCAGGTGCATATTCAGCCTACGCCGCTTCAGATAGCCTCAATGTTATTTTAGAACATGGCGACATTGATGAAGCCGCCACCGCCCTATTCATGTTTGGTGATAATCTGCCTTGGTTTGATCCCAATGCACATGGGAGCGGGGAACAACGGATGGAAGCTTTCTACAAAGGCATGGATGAAGGTCTTGACGCTTGCTGGGCTTATACCGATCAATAAATTCATCACCCTAAATCAAAAAAATAAAGCGGATGCCTGTTCGGGCACCCGCTATTTATTTTATGGATTAGTCACATCCCTAGTTGGATGTTCTCCGCCAGACAAACATGCCACCCATTATGCTGAGTAAGGCAACAACTACACCTACGACTATCGCAAGCGAGAGCATCGAGTTGTTATTTTCTATACTCACAGGTGCATAACCGGTCGCCGGCAAGCTCGTCGGAACATCGATAATGGCGGTTGCGGTTCGGGTGGTGACTTCACCATTTGGACCGTTGCCTGTTAAGGTTGCGACATTATCAAATGATCCTTCAAACGGACTGGTCAGAACCGTAGTGACAATCGTCATTTGGATTGATTCGCCCGGATCAAGATTCGGGATATTAAATGTGACAGCTTGACCGCTAATTGAAACCGTTCCGCGTTCAGTTGTTGCATCATCAATCCGAAGTTCTGAGCGAATTTCATCAACAATTACGATATCTGTACCGATACCATTGCCGATATTCGTGACCGTAACCAACCAAGTTAACGTTTCACCGGGTAAACCGAGACCACCATCTTCCAAGATACCAATCTTGCTAATGGCCGGATCGAATACCGTGATAAGCGGTTCTGGCGTATCTGTCGGTGTGATGGGTGTGTAACTGATCGGAGTCGGATCATTTTCACCGGCTTCATCGGGATCGCCATTACCATTCGGATCGGGATCGGTACCGTCATCAGATGTATCTGATGGTGTTCCGCCCAACGGACTTTCGCCGGAAGCAATTGCAGTATTATCAAACGGTCCCGGTTCCCCATTCGGTGCAAATTGAACGGTTATCGTAATGGTTTCAGTTGCGCCAAACGGCAAATTGCTTGAACCAGCAACCAGCAAGTCTGTATCGACCGACCCATCAAAACTACTGTTAGCTGTCAATGTACCAGTCGCATTCGGACCTGCCGTGACAGCGAAGGTAACCGTAGCAGGGAAGGTTGTTGCTAAATCATCGGTCACTTGAACATTGCTTAAATCGACATTACCCAAGTTTTCAACCGTGAACGTCAAGGTGACTTCGTAATTACCACCGCCCAGATCAGTTACTGGGCCAGCTTGCTTAGCAATACCAATCACCGGATTTTCAGCATAACTAATTTCCGTTGGATCATTTTCACCGGCTTCATCGGGATCGCCATTACCATTCGGATCGGGATCGGTACCGTCATCAGATGTATCTGA
>JBNLCD010000266.1:0-7645 GCA_050303635.1 Anaerolineae bacterium | reverse complement strand
GCGGTTGAATTTGAGGGTGATGAATTGACCATCACCATTCCGCCACCCCAAATTCGGGACTGTATTTTGCTTGAGACGCAGTCCACCTTTTACGATTATTCGTGCAAAGCATTGGGTGTTATCTCGTCTTGTAGTGATTTAGAAGATGCACTACGCCTTCAAGCACTCAAATCATCCGCTGATGATGATTATGAAAACGTCTTGAATGATGCATACAAAAACGTTGAAGATTTTCTTGAAGAACTCATATTAGGGGTTAATCCTGATATTCGGCGGGTTCACGTGGTGATGAATACAAATATTGAAGTTAATTCACTCTCTGCTGAAGGAACCTGCATCGATTATGCGTCCGATACCCAAGGTGTTTGGGATGTAATTCAGGAGAATGTGCCCTAAAAAACTGTTATAGGAAGGTGGTTTTACTGATGATGACACAATCGATCACAATTAATGATCTGTCAGACTTTACCCTGTTTAAATCTATTGCGGATGAATCACTCGCTGATTTGGTAGAACATTGCCAGTTGGTGATTTTGGAACCGCAGGAGAAGTTGTTTGAACAGGATGATACGGCTGAACATCTTTATCTCGTCCTAGAAGGTCATGTGGCCTTAATTCGACGTTATGATGATGGGGATATTGTTCTGGCAAATGTAGGGCCTCAAGAAGTCATTGGGGAGTTATCTATGATTGTGCGCGAACCTCGTACAGCATCCGGCATTGCGCTGGAAAAATCGAAGATGATTATGTTGCACCGTGATCAATTATTCCATTATCTCCATGAATACCCAACTGTTGCCATTGAGCTCATTACACATCTGGCTTATCGTTTGCGGGATGTTACCCTCATGGTGCGTGAATGGTCATTGGATAATGCTGAAGCACGGTTAGCTAGCTTGGTTCTATTTTTAGCTGAAGAAGAAGGTGTCATCAAAACAGGGCTCATCAGCGCTAATTTGCGGATGCGCAACTTAGCACGCGGGGCCGGGGTTTCGATTGATTGGCTCATGGATATGCTCGATAAATGGTCGGTTGAAGGTTATATTGGTGTTGATGGCCGACGTTTTCTCTTACATGATAAAGATGCGCTGATTGCCATCGCCGGTTGGCGATAATTTATATAGATTTAACTCGCGTTGTTACTCATTTCGGGTTAAACTTTGCTTGTCTAACATTGTATTTGGACAGTGAAAGGATAACCCGTGGCTCGTCAAGTCATAAAAACTGAAGGTGCCCCACCAGCCGTTGCCGCCTATTCTCAGGGCGTTGTCGCTGAAGGGCGCTTTATTTTTGTATCGGGTCAAGTTGGTATGGACCCCACTACTAAGAAACTCGCTGAAGGCATTACTGGGCAAGCGGAACAAGCCCTTGAAAATTTGAAGGCGATTGTCGAAGCGGCAGGCGCGCATTTACATGATGTGGTCAAAGTCACCGTCTTGCTTCATGATATTAATGATTATGCGGCAATGAATGAAGTCTATGCGCGTTATTTCAATGATAATCCACCTGCACGAGCGGCCTTTGGTGGGCTTGATTTACCCCTTGGAGCGTTGGTTGAAATTGAGTGTGTTGCAGTCACGCACCGCTAGATTTATGAACTGATTTTGGTGTTGATACCCCAGACTTGTCACACCGAAGATTTTTGCCTAAGATAAAATAGAATTACTTAAGTGCCCTCGTAGCTCAGGGGATAGAGCAGTGGTTTCCTAAACCATGTGTCGAGGGTTCGAGTCCTTCCGGGGGCACTGCTAAACACAGACCTAGCATGTTGTTATGCTGATAAGGTCTGTGTTTTTAATTTTCACCTGAAGCTAAATACTCGGCGAGTTGCTGTTGTAGGCTTGGCGACAAATCAAGTTGGCTAAGCTGAGAAAGCGCAACTTCCCAAGCTCCAGCATGACAGAGGCCATCCATACGGGCATTCTCATAATCTTCAACGAATTTCCTCAGCAATTTCTGATCTAGCATGATAAGCCTACCATTTTGTGATCCTCGTTACTTTTTAAGCTAATCGTGTTTATTGATATAAGTCAAGTTTTCCACCGGACATTAGATGTAACATGGAGTTTAGTGAAACCCACATTTACTAAATAGGGTGAGGGAAATCTTCCCAACAAAATCCAAATATCTGGAGACAACAAATTGACTGACTATACGTTCTTCACAAATCTGCTCACAGAAATTCCAGAGATACCGCAAAATACAATTATTAGTCGTACTCTGCTCAAACAGGGTGGTCTTAAGACGATTCTATTTGCCTTTGATACAGGCCAAGAACTTTCGGAGCATACTTCAAGTCAAACGGCGCAATTATATTTCCTCAAAGGTGAAGCAACGGTTAGTTTAGGTAATGACGTGCATCAGGTGAAAGCCCATAGTTGGGTTCAGATGCCGCCCCACTTGCCTCATTCTATCGTTGCCAAAACGCCACTGATTATGTTGCTTATCATGCAAGGTGATTAGTCACAACTTCATTTATGTTCTAGACTATGGGAACGGGGCAACATGTCTTGTTCCTAATGTTTTTCACGAATACTCTCTATCTCAAGCTTTTGTGCATCCAATTACCATATTGATTGGTGTTGGATCATATTCGGCTTGCTACACTTTTATTGTGATTTTATTTGAAGGATTATCAACAATATGCACCAATCAGACTGTCCACTCTGTAATGTTGAATCAGTACCCGAGCAAACTGTGATCTTAGAAAATGACCATTGCCGATTTGTCCAGATGCCGCAAAAGATCTTAATTGGATCGGGGTTGATCATTCCTCGAAGCCATCGTCCGACGGTTTTTGACTTGACGCCAGAAGAGTGGCAAGCATCTTATGACCTTTTGCAACAGGCAAAAACGCTACTTGATGATCAACATCAACCTCATGGGTATAATGTTGGCTGGAATGTGGGCACCACAGGGGGGCAAGAGATATTTCATGCTCATTTGCATATTATCCCACGCTTTACCGACGAACCACTCGCGGGTAAAGGTATTCGCTATTGGCTTAAACAAGAAGAAAACCGTCGCCCCACATAGTCTGGATAAAGATTTAAGCAAGTTTAAGCGCCTGCTTTAGTAAATTGCGTAAAATCTGAGGATTGGGCTATGATTAATTAAAGAAAGGTTGTTTTTTTCAAATATTTGGGGAGAAAGAAACTTAAAGCTATGGCCGAATGTAAAGCAAAAGTAACTGTTGACGCTGGTAATGTTCGCTCCATGCCACGGGCCGGAACGAGTATTGTCGGTATAGCTCGCCGGGACGAAGAATTACCAACCCATTCTATTTCTGAAGCAGATAGTGATAATCTCCGTTGGTTAGAAGTTACCCTCCTTTCCAATAATATGCGGGGTTGGATTCGGGAAGATCTTGTCCAACTATCAGGTGACTGTGCCGCTTTAGGTGTTGTGACCACTACCCCCGTTGTGCAACCTGTTACGGAAACACCTGAAACAGAAACACCAGCCCCACCACCGCCTGCTGATGATGAAATTACAGTTTTAGCCGGTGATTGCCAGGGCGAAGTTCGCGTATTTTTGGCACGCGTTCGTGATGAAGCCAATTCTGCTGGAAATACCTTGGGCATGTTACAACGCAAAACTAAATTTACGTTGACGCATATTTCAGATGAAGATGAAGATGGGTTTAAGTGGTTTGGCTTTGATTTTGAGGGGCAAACTGGGTGGACTCGTGAAGATTTATTGACCATTACAGGCGATTGTTTGGATCCGGCTTCACATGATCATACAGAAGATACTGAGCCAGAACCCGTGGATGAACCTCAGGCACCGATTGCCGAAACATGTTTGGCTACTATTCAATTGGCGCGTGTTAATGTGCGTTCATTGCCCACAACATCCGCGAGCGTTGTCGGAACTGGCCTGCGCGATGAAATGTATCCTGTTAAAGATGTGACTGAAACTCAACCCGATGGGTTTCCGTGGATTGAAGTTGATTTCAATGGTCAGCGTGGATTCTTGCGTTTTGATTTAGCAATGTTAACCGGAGATTGTGCCGAATTCGTTAATGATGACCGCTTACCACCGCCAGTGGCGGCCAATATTACTCAAGGTTTCCACAGTCAACATGAAGCCGTTGATTTCCCTGTGCCGATTGGAACGCCGCTGAAAGTTGCCATTCCAGCAACGGTTATTCGGTCTCATGCTTGTCCAAATTGTCAGGGTGCCACAACGCATATCTTCACAACTGATCCTGAACAACGGTCGCAAATTTTTAGCGATGCGAATTGGGGTTGGGGTTATGGGGAACATCTGGTTATTCGCTATAACATGGCTGATTTGCCCGCTTCAGTCCGTCAACAATTTTTGCTCGAAAATGCGCAGGTGACAGATTTCGTGTTTGTCCTTTATGCGCACATGAGTCGGCGTGATGTCACGGCTAACCAACAATTGCAAGCCGGGGATTCGCTGGGACTGACAGGCCACACAGGCTATTCAACAGACCCCCATCTTCACCTCGAAGTTGCTTTTGGTACAACATGGAGTGGCGCAAAAAAGGTTCACCCCGCCACCTTATTCAATATTCAACGCAAGTTGGGATTCTAGATTTAAAGTCAAATCTATAGAGCTATAATATAAAGCGGATGTCGCAGTTTAATCGGCATCCGCTTTTTTATGGCTAGGTATATGTTGGGGTGTAACTAGGATGGACTGGGATCATCGCCGCGTCGTTTACGCAAGTCGGCGGCCCGTTTTTGCAGGCTTTGGAAGTATTCTGTTTCCGTGATAGATGAAACTTGATTCATCTTTTGGGAGCCATCAATTTCTACCCGTAATTCTTGGACCTGACGACGCAAGTTTTGTTCACGTTTATAAACCTGTTGCGCCATCTTATCGAAGGTTTGAGCTAGTTGGCCCAATTCATCACCACGGCGGGTAATGCCTGCCATCTGGAAAGTATCCAGCTCATCTTCAGAAACTGCTTCTTCTCCGAGTTTATCTGCCATGTTCGCCAAAACACCAATAGGCTTAACAACAGTTGGACGCATGATAATGTTCAGGACGACTAATACAGCGGCAAAAACAACTAGAAAAATCATAATCACAGTGATAAATGATTGACGGGCACTATTGAAAACGTCTTCGGCGGGCACATAGATGATTTGAGCGCCAACAATTTCGCCAACTTCCCAATGAAAACCACCTTGATCTCCGTATGTGTTAATCAATGAAGTGGGGGCTTCAGCCGGGTCGCCATGACAACTTAAACATGACTCCGCACCAATTTTGATGGGACGCGCAATATAGAATTGACGTTCGCCGTTGCGCGTACGAAAACCAGTTGTTTCGCCCATTTCCGCATCAGCTTTAAATTCTTCAATGATTTCTAACTCAAAACCATCTGCCAGATTTTCGCGATTGGTGGGATCAATTGTTGCTTCTTTGTATTCAAAATTTTCATTGTCGCTAGCTCGAAAATTCTCAAAAACTTGACGAGCCGAAAAAGCTGGTACCGATTGGGATACAAATTCATCATCTTCGGCTAACTGATCTTGCAAGAGCGGATTTACTTGCTGACTGGTATAGGTGCGGACACTATTCATCGTCTCCAAAAGAAGTAGACTTTGATTGGTGACTTCATCCTCAGCTTTTTGTTCAAGTACTCTATCTAGCACAATACCGCCGCTGATGATTCCGACGAGAAAAACAGCCAGTAGAATCAAGGAAAACTTGGTTCCCAACTTCAATTTATTTAACATGTGGCGTTCCCTATTGTTATCCGTTTAGGCTTAAGCTCCATTATAGAATTAGTCGTCCAAAATGTCATATTCTGGTTGGGGAAAACGCCATATTTATCAAATTCACATGATTGGTTTTATCGCTTTAACATAAATAAAAAAGTTGGGTGTAATTAACACTTCAACTTGGAAGCCAATACTCTCAAATAGCTGGGTCAATTGGGTGGGCTCATAGAAGACTTTGACAATTTCAAATTCGCGGCCATCGTTTAAAGTGCGTTTTAGACGATAGGCATCATGGTTTTCGACGGAAAGATCACGCGCGGTGCCTTCAGGTTTTGGTCTGGAATCAACGAGAAATACTTGCCCACCGGGCTTGAGACTATCCCAGACTTTTTGCAAAAAATCCTGTGCTTTTTCGGGCGGCACATGCGATAACCAAAAACCGAAAGCAACCAAATTATACGTCTTAGCCGGCTTCCAGCTAAATAAGTCGACTTGGTGATAAGTTAGTTTATCTGTCACACCCAAACGAACTTGATTTAGGGCAATAACTTCGGATGAGGCGTCCAGCGCATCTATATGGTCAGCAATTTTTAACAATTGTTCGGTCCAAATGCCGGTGCCACAAGCGAGTTCAAGCGCCGTGGTGGCGGGGTTAAATCCTTCTAAGAATTTAATGACCATTTCTACTTCACTGAACCATTGTTGATTCCAATCTTCGCCTTGATCATAGCGACCAAGTTTATAAAACCATTCGTCATATTCACTGGCACGCGCCCGATAATATTGAATTTGTTCTTGTAGTAGTTGGTCAACCATAGCTCATACTCCAATTGTTTGCGTGATCATTCAAAGTATAGAATATAAGTAGCGCTTGCCCTAGCGATTATGCTTTGGGTTAGCCTTAAATATTTTTTATTGATGGGACAATTTGATATGCTGTGGTTGAGACTCATAATCGAAAAGACTATAAGGGAACTGTGTTTCAATGGCTAAACGCATTTTGTTAACGGGCATGTCTGGTGTTGGTAAATCAACGCTCACTCAAATATTGGCTCAACGTGGTTATCGAGCGGTCGATGTGGATGCACCGGATTGGTCTGAATATCGGGCCGATGGTGAATGGGTTTGGCGTGAAACTAAAGTTCAAGACCTTATCGACTCGCTGGCCGAAGATGAGATTTTGTTTCTCAGTGGGTGTGCCATTAATCAAGGTCAATTTTATCCGCACTTCGACAAGATTGTTTTACTCAGTGCGCCGGTTGATGTTATTACCGAACGTATTCAGACACGAACAACGAATTCCTATGGCAAAGACCCAGCAGAAATGGCCGAAATCTTGTCAAATATCGCTGAGATTGAGCCACTGCTTCGTAAAGGCGCTGATCTTGAGATTGATACGAGCATAGCACTCAACGAGGTTGTGTCCACCGTTCTCGATTTACTCGATGCCTCCTAAATCTGTCGTTTGGGTGAATAGAGTTTTTTGCTGATATTCCATGATAAGTAAAAACGTGGCAAGGATTTGAGTCAGTAAACCAACCACAATCAGCCAGCCACTTTTCCAATGGACAGGTTCAACCGGACTCCATGCTGGAAATAAATCGTCACCCGGACTAGCGGTTAACGCTACATCATCACGGCCATCAGCCCGCATTTTATGGATTTCAATGGTGTGTTGATTTTCAGATACATAAGCAATCCACTCGCCATTAGGTGACCACGCCGGCATGACATTGTTATCGCCTTGAAAAGTTAGTTGTTGAACATTAGACCCATCGGGACGCATTTTGTAGAGATGCATTTGGCCGGAGCGATCTGACGCAAAAACGATCCAGCGTCCATCCGGCGCATAGGATGGATACCAATTTTCGCCAGCAGTATCAGTGAGGCGTTCCTCTATGCCTGTTTCTATATTTGCGCGATAAATTTCGGCTTTGCCATGC
>JBNLCD010000265.1:0-7649 GCA_050303635.1 Anaerolineae bacterium | reverse complement strand
ACTTGGGTCGGCTTCGCATCCTTCTCGGCGGCAATCGCTTCCACAGTTTCAACAAGAGCCATATTCTTCACCATATTTTCCTCGCTAAACCGTGGATTGTGGCGGCGGAAATCACCATCCTCAAACGCATCTTGGGATTTGTACTTACCGGTTAAGAAACCGCGCCCCAAGGGACTATAAGCCACAAATGTAATTCCTAACTCTTGGCAAGTTTCCAAAATATCGTCTTCGACATGGCGTGTCCACAACGAATATTCTGTTTGCAAAGCTGAAATCGGATGAACGGCATGGGCGCGGCGAATTTGTTCAGCATTCGCTTCAGACAAACCGAGATAACGCACCTTGCCTTCTTTGACCAATTCAGCCATTGCCCCGACGGTTTCTTCGATTGGTACTTCTGGATCAACCCGATGTTGATAATACAAATCAATCGTTTCAATCCCAAGACGTTGTAAGCTATTTTCACAGGCTTGCCGCACATACTCTGCATCACCACGATAGCCGCGCCATTGGCGATTATCATCGCGTACAATCCCAAACTTACTCGCAATCACTGCTTGATCACGTTTATCGGCATCCACCAAAGCTTTCTTCAACAGCTTTTCATTTTCACCGTGACCATAAAGATCGGATGTATCAAAGAAATTGATACCCAACTCTAGTGCCCGATGAATAACCGCAATCGAGTTTTGATCGTCGGCTTCACCGTAGAATTCCGACATACCCATACAACCTAAACCCATAACTCCAATACTTAGGTCACTGTGACCCAAAATTGTTTGACGCATTATTTTTTCCTATTCCAATTCATCATTATCATTGACTGTGGTTGAAATACTGCTAATTTGCCAGCCATCATTCGCATCCGCGACGAAACTCCAAATTTGATGGCCGGTTACCATAACCTCATTGCCTTGCTTATAGGCGTAATCAAGCATGACAATGCCGATATATTGATCATAAATCGTAATGTTTATCTCACTGAAACTGACTGTCATATCTTCCGGCCATGTATCGATAAACATTTCCGCACTATGCAGGGTCGGATCAAACTCAGTGCCAGAAAGTTGATCCATCTGCAAATAGTATGCTGAATTCTTTGTAAAATAGCTTAAGAATGCTTCCTCATCATGTGTATTAAGGGCAACTTCAACATCATTTACAATAGTTTCAATCTCATTGTCGATTTCATGTGCCTCTGTATAGTCATTGCGATCATTGGCATTCACCAGCGTGACATTCATAGTGGCGATTTTCCAGGTGCCATCCAATTTGACGTAAATAAATACATCGGTGCCTGAACTTTGCAGATAGTTACCTATACTTTCATCAAAATGAGCTACCGTTAAGGCAATATTGTCTAGCACTGTCACTTGCGGTTCGGATACAACAATTTCATATTGAGGCCGCGTACGGACAACACCCAACCACCCCGTTAAACCTTGGCTATCAACCCGTGGACCATTCGCCGTCTTTTGCACAACATAAAGTGGTAGTTGGCGATTTAGAAATAAATCAACAAGGGCTGTTGTGTCGTTTTCGCGTATTACTTCGGTAAAAGTCTCCTGATAGAGCGTGGTTACTTGCTCTATATCTTCTTCCTGCTCCGTAGGATCATCTTGGGCATAAACCGTGAGGGTGCTTATGGTCAAGATGATCCCGATCAAACAAATCCGTCGGAAAACATTCAATAAAATGCGCCTCCATCCTTACTTTACATAACTTCAACCTGATGAGCCGGCACTTTCAAAAACTCACCGAGCCAAACATCTAAATCGATATCCATTTTGAAGTTCACCACAAATCCATCTAACACATGTACTAACATATGGGTTATAGGTGGATCATCGATTTCATCTAACATGGGTCGGATATATCTTTGACCACGAAATGCAATTTGTTTTCTCTCCGAAAATTGACCTTTGGGTTGAGCATCAAATTCATAGATACCAGCTTGGGTCCTAACATCAGATATGTTCCAGTGTAGGTCTGGCATAATCTGATAGATAAGTTGGATTGATTCCAGAAAATGATATTTACTCGTCCAATTCCAACCGTGGTCTAATTCTCGAACATAGGCTAATCCGGCTTGCAAAGATTTCGCGTACAGATAATCCAAAATCACCGTCGGCAACTTTTCTACAGATTTTGTGGGATCATCTGGATTTAGTTGCAAATGCCACCGATGATGCTGTTCTGGTTGATAATCCTCGGGCATATTGAGGGACTTGTAATACGCAATTTTGTCTTTAAGCACGTGTAAATCACGTTGCAAGTTCTCAATCTGTTCTTCCAATGCGACCTGATGCTCTTCAAGCAGATGCAAACGTGCTTCTGTCGTAGAATCACCTTCGCAGGCGAGTTCAGCGTAACGGATGATTTCTGGAATCGCCATTCCCGTAGAACGCATTCGCATGACAAAATCTAACCACCCCAAATGACCAAGCGTATAGTACCGCCGTCCACTTTCCGAGCGTTCGACATCATTTAGCAACCCAATCCGCTCATAATAACGGAGTGTATGGGCGCTTAGACCCGTAATTTCAGACAATTGACCGATAGTTAGTGTGTTTTTGCTCATCATGTTTCCAATATACAAGTTAGAGTCGACTCTAAGTCAAGCAAACAGATCAAATTGCTATGAATCTACCGAACCTCGCTCTATAAAGCCAGAAAATGCTCATTTGCCTCTTGCAAAAATAACTCTCTCATCTTTTATTAATGTTTTACTAAATCCAAATCGCCAAAATTTACGTTTATTGGAATGTATGCCAACATACAACTCTTAAATCAATCTCTTAGTAAATAGGGAAATTTTCAAAATGAAATTGACCAAATGGTTACTCTTGTGCGTTCTTTTTGTTATGCCTTTATCCATGGTTATGGCCCAAGACGGGACTACCGGTACCGTTAATGTCGGCGGTAATGATGAACTCGGTGCTTTCTTGACCGATGCCGATGGCATGACTTTATATGTTTTCATGAATGACGAAATGGGTGTTAGCAACTGTGCAGGTGATTGTGCCACTGCTTGGCCACCCCTGACCGTGGAATCTGCTGATGCGCTTGTTAAGGGCGATGCCGTTCCCGGTGTTTTGGGCACCATCGAACGTGAAGACGGTACCATTCAAGTGACAGTTAATGACTATCCGCTTTACCGCTGGCAAGACGATGCCGCTCCTGGTGATGCTACAGGCCATGGTGCTGGCGATGTCTGGTTTGTTGCTTCCGCTGGTAACTTGCTCGTGGGTGGTAATGACGAACTCGGTGCTTTCTTGACCGATGGTCACGGCATGACCGTTTATACATTCGCTAATGACGAAATGGGTGTCAGCAATTGTAATGGCGATTGCGCCGCCGCTTGGCCCGCTGTTCCCGCCGATACTGCTATGCTTGTTAACGGCTGGCACGTTGCTGGTCAAATTGGTTCCATCGAACGTGAAGACGGCACCACCCAATTGACCTACAACGACTATCCCGTGTACTACTGGCAAGATGATGCCGCACCCGGTGACGCTCTCGGCCAAGGTTTAGGCGATGTTTGGTACGTGGTTACCCCCGAAATTGTTGCTCTCGGCGGCAATGATGAAATTGGCGAATTCTTGACCGGCCCCAATGGCATGACGGTTTACATCTTTGCCAATGACACCGCTGAAGAAAGCGCTTGCTACGATGATTGTGCTACCAACTGGCCACCGCTGACCATTGACGCTAATACTGACTTGGTCGCAGGCGCTGGCATTGACGGCGAACTCGGCACCATTGAACGCACCGATGGTACCCTCCAAGTGACATTCAATGGCCAACCGCTCTACTTCTTCATCCAAGACGAAGTTCCCGGTGATGCCACAGGTCACAACGCTGGCGATGTATGGTTTGTTGCCGCACCCTAATTAACTAATTTCTATATCCATCTCCCAATTGGAACGGGTGGTTCATAATGAACCATCCGTTTTTATTTCAAAGTTTTTTGGGTTACCTTTTTTACAAAAAAGGTAACAAATCTTTTTGCGAAATTAGATCCATACTTAAACCAGCTTATATCCACACAACATCTAAGTTTCCGTTATAATAAAAATGGTGGATTGAGGAGCAAATTAAATTTATGACAACCGAGCCCCGCGTTTTTATTTCATACTCACGTCAAGATGGCGAAGAAATTGCCCATCAAGTACGGCAACGTTTAACCGAAAATGGCATCAAATGTTGGCATGACCGCACGGATATGGAAGGTGGCCGCAACTGGTGGAAACAAATCACCGAGGCGCTTGAAACCGTGCAATTTATGGTGTTGGTCGCGACTCCCGGTGCAATGGAATCGTCCATTGTCCGCCGTGAATGGCAATATGCGCGCCAACAAGGGGTCTGTATCTATCCGCTGACCGTGCCCGAATATCCCCTCGATTTCACCATGTTGCCTCACTGGATGCGCAAAGCCCATTTTTATAACTTGGCGCACGAAGAGGATAAATTTATTCAGCATCTACACGGTGATTGTACGGCGAACCGCGTGCCCTTCATGTCACCCCAAATGCCTGAACATTATGTCGCGCGTCCCGTCGAAGTCGATGAACTACTCGAATATTATTTAGATGAACTCCATGAAAATCCAACCGCGACCAGCGTCGCAATGTTGGGTGGGGGCGGCTTTGGTAAAACAACCCTCGCGACCGCCCTTTGTCATGATGACCGCATTATCAATGCCTATGATGAAGGGATTTTGTGGGTCAGCTTAGGGAAATCCCCTGATTTACTGGCTGAAGTGACCAAAGTCTATCGTGCCATCGCGGGTGATGAACGCACCTTCATTGATGTTGATGAAGCCAGTCAACATTTGGCCGAACGTCTAGCTGATTGGGATTTCTGCCTCGTGATTGATGATGTTTGGCATCTTGATCATTTGGCTCCCTTCATGCGTGGCGGCGACAATTGCGCCCGCTTAATCACGACTCGCAATTTTGATGTCGCTCGTCAGGCCAAATACCGCCTAAATATTGATCAAATGCAAGCTGAGGAATCCATTGAGCTTCTGATTGGTCATTTGGGCAACAAATTTAATTATGTTGCGCCCTTCCAACGTTTAGCGGAACGTCTTGGCGATCATCCCCTGATGCTATCTCTGGCCTGTGATGCCATGCAACAACGCATGGAACGCGGCGACGATTTAGCGAGCGCCCTGACATGGGTCAATAAAGCCCTTGATCGGCGTGGTATGGAAGCTTTCGATAGTGCCGATACTGCCCAACGCAATCGCGCCATCTCTCGTACCATTGATATGAGTGTGGAATTACTGACCGATGCCGAACGTGCCCACTATTTCCAACTCGCCATTTTCCCGGAAGATGAAGTCATCCCCCTCAATATAACGAGTACATTGTGGAATTTGGATGAGTTTGACACCGAAGCCTTGCTCGAACGTTTATCAGATCTTTCTCTGCTCAAATTCGACACGCGTGCCGGTGAATTCAGTCTGCACGATGTCTTACGTGTCTATATGCAAGACCATTTGTCTAATGCTACTGAACTCCACCAAGAATTGATCGAAGGTTGGGATGATTTATTTGATCTCTCCGATGATTATGCATGGTATTGGCTCAGTTACCATCTCATGCAAGGTCAGCAAGTAGATATTCTCCGTCAACTTCTCCTTGATTTTGAATGGTTACTGGCCAAACTTGATGCTACTGATATCAACACGCTTTTGCTCGACTTTGACCGCTATCTCTCTGTCGAAAATGATACGTCTCTGCGTTTGGTCCAAAATGCACTACGCAATGCTTCCCACATCGTTATTCATGATAAAACTCAATTGGCTGGCCAACTCATTGGTCGCCTAATTTCCTTTGAAGATGAATCGATCCAAATCTTGCTGACTAGTGCCCGTAAATATTGGGATAGTCCGTGGTTGGAACCCCTGAGTGCGTGTTTAACGCAAGCGGACAGTGCGCTGGTCCGCGCAATTTCAGGTCACGCCAAAACAGTTTCAGACATCTGGTTAATGCACGATGCCCAAACGCTTCTGTCAGCCAGTTCAGACGGCACGATTCGCTTCTGGAGCCTAGCCAATGGTGTCGAATTATCATCCCTCGAATTGCATGACGGTCAAAAAGTTCAGACTATTATTACGTCCAAAGATGATCGCTATCTCATCAGTGGCGGCTCGGACCACACCATCTGTATTTACGATCTGGTCAACGATAAAGAAATTCACCGCCTCGAAGGACATGACCGCATTGTCGTGGCACTGGCGCTTTCTCCTGATGAAGAATGGCTCGCTTCCGCCAGCACGGATTACACCGTTCACCTTTGGGATATGGAAACAGGTGAATCGATAACCACCTTTGACCATGACAGTATGGTCAGTGATGTGCGCTTTTCCCATGACGGCAAATATCTCATTTCCAGCTCTGCGGATAACACTATCCGCCTGTGGGATTTAGAAACCCGTGATCAAACTGCCGCCCTCAATCACGATGATATGATTAACGCCTTTGCCCTCAGTCCGCATGGTGACTTTTTATTTGCTGGTTTACAAAATGGATATGTCACTGCTTGGAACATAGCCAAACAAGAAGAGTTAGGCACATGGCCGGCTCATACCAAAGCCATCAAAAGTTTGGCCTTTAATGGCGAGGAAAATGTACTTGTCACCATTTCCGATGATTTAATGCTCAAAGGGTGGAGCTTGCGTACACATGAATTGGCCTTTGAATTATTCAATAGCCATTCATGGCCACCTACCCGTGTAATTACCAGCGCAGATGGTGAATTGATTATCACATCTGCCGCAGATAATCTCATCAAGATTTGGCGGGTCGCTGATATTCGTCCCCAAGCCGTTCTCACTGGCCACGCGGACCGTGTCAATAGTATTGCCCTAATGAGCGATAATCGTTATGCGGTTTCTGCCGCGTCCGATGACACGCTCAAAGTCTGGGACTTGGCCACCTGTAGTGTGCACCGCACCCTTGAAGGTCATCTCAAACGTGTGAATGCGATTGCGGTCCCTTCTGCCGGACGTTTTGGGGTATCGGTAAGCTCCGACGGCATGGTCAAAATTTGGGATGTGGTCAGCGGCATCGAAGCACGTTCTTATAAGGCGCATTCGCGGGATATTAACGCGGTCACCATCACGCCCAATGGCCAACGTCTGATTACCGGCTCATCTGATGGTTCGCTCAAAGTGTGGAATGTCGCCAGCGATATCGCCCTCTCCCGCTTTAATGGTCATTCCAAACGCATCAATGCTGTCGCCACGACACCCGATGGTAAATTAGCGGTATCGGCTTCCGGCGCATGGCAGGGCAAAGTGGGTGAAATTTGTATCTGGGAAATTGAAACAGGCGAAGGTATCGCTTGCTGGTCCGGTCATACCGAAAAAATCAATGGATTAGCACTTTCGCCCGATGGCCAAAAACTTATCACGGCCTCAGATGACACCCAACTCAAGATGTGGGACATGAACACACAGGAAGAAATTATGACCTTTGATGGGCACACTGACCGTGTCAATGCGGTCACGATTAGCCCTGATGGCGAAGTAGCTCTTTCGGCAGGTGACGATCGTCGCCTAATTGTGTGGGATCTAAAAACGGGGAATCCAATTGCCTTTTATACAGCCGATGATGCCTTGTTTGCTTGCGTCATTA
>JBNLCD010000264.1:0-7651 GCA_050303635.1 Anaerolineae bacterium | reverse complement strand
CTGGGTGTACTCGACTTATTGTCGGGCGGTGCCGTGTCTAACTTTAGCGTCATTGCGAATGGTGTGTATCCCTATATTACCGCTTCCATTATCCTCCAATTGTTGGTTCCCATTATTCCAGCTTTGGAACGGATTGCGCGTGAACCGGGTGGTCAAGATAAGATCAACCAATACACCTACTACTTGGCTATTCCGATGGCCTTGTTGCAATCTATTGGTCAAATCAACATCTTCAATCAATTGACAACAGGTGTCACCTTGATCCCCGGCTTTGGGGACGATTTGTTGACCACCGTTTCTATCGTAACGACGATGACCGCCGGTACGATGTTTGCAATTTGGTTGGGTGAACTGATTTCTGAACAAGGGATTGGGAACGGGTTGTCCATCATCATCTTCGCAGGGATTGTCGCCCAAGCACCGGGTAACCTCTATAACTTGCTCCAAAATAACTTGCTTTACAACTTGTTCCTCTTCATCATCCTGACCTTTGCTACGGTTTTGGTCATTGTGTTGATTCAAGAAGGAACACGGCGTATTCCAGTTCAATACGGGAAGCGTGTCCGGGGTCGTAAAGTTTATGGAGGTGGTCAAACCTTCATTCCTTTGCGTGTGAACACCGCCGGGATGATCCCGCTCATTTTTGCGCAATCCATCATTACCTTCCCCGCTGTTGTGGTGAACCTCTTCCCGCGCAGTGACTTCAGTGATTGGGTAACCAATAACTTCGGGAATGCCAGTGGCTTGCCCTATTGGACCATTTACTTCATCTTGGTGGTAGGCTTCACCTACTTCTACACCGATGTGATGGTGCAAAACCAAAATCTTGCCGAAAGTTTGCAAAAGAATGGTGGCTTTATTCCGGGTATTCGTCCGGGGCGTCGTACCCAAGAATACATTAACACGATTGTGCGCCGGATTACACTCGTCGGGGCCTTGTTCCTCGGTGGTGTTGCTATCTTGCCCGGTCTCATTCAAGTGTTGAATGGCATCGTCTTGGATAGCGCGGCTTTGAGCACCGTTTCCCAAGCAAATGCGGCCAATGTGTTGCGTCCTTCGGGTTTAATCATTGTGGTGGGTGTTGTGATTGACAGTATGCGTCAACTCGAAGCCCAGCTTATGATGAGAAATTACGACGGATTTTTACGCTAATAGTCACATGAAAACTCTACGACGCTACGGTACACTAACCCTAGCGTCGTATTTTTGATTCTGGCGATGTTTCAAAATCAGACGACAATTTTTCTAGCAGTTGAGTCTGACACCTAAGCAAAATTGTGCCGTGTTCAGATTTGAAATATCGACAAGTTCAAGTGTAAACATAAAAAGGACAATTTATGGGAACTTATATCGTAATGATGGGCGTGCAAGGTGCTGGTAAAGGTACGCAAGCCAAGGTTATGAAAGAAAAATTGGGTTTGCCCCATGTTTCGACTGGTGACTTATTTCGGGCGATGAAAACCCAAGACACTCCGCTAGCCAAACGCGTGCAAGATTTGATGGCTAAAGGTGAACTTATTCCTGATGAAGTAACAAACGAGATGGTGGAAGAACGCTTGGCTGAAGCAGATGCCCAACGTGGTGTTATTTTAGATGGTTATCCCCGTAACACCGGTCAAGCTCAATTTCTCGACAATTTATTACAAGAACGCGGCGAACAGATTGCGATTGTGCCGTTATTGACCTTGGAACGCGAAATTGCGATTAAACGCGCTGAAGGTCGCCGGACTGCTCCGGACGGCGCAACCTATAATATTTATTTCAACCCACCGCCCGCCGATATCGACCCGGCTGATTTAGTCCAACGGGCCGATGATCATCGTGAAGCGGTTGAACGACGCATTGATTTGTTTTTTGAACAAACTGCGCCCTTAATTGACTATTATACAGATAAAGGGGTTTGCGTTAAAATTGATGCAGACCAAACCATTGATGCTGTTGCGGTAGATGTATTTGCCGCGATTGCCAAAAGTTTAATGGACTAGCAACACAACACGATTGCGGGGTGTATATTAGCGTGAATTTTGGATAAGCAGGGGCCTGTAGACCCTTGGCTTGAGAACAACTCAGCAATATTCTGAGCATAAAATTAAACCAAAACTCACGTTATCGTTAGATAATCGGGACTCAACATATGGTTGCACCCGACTACGACGGTTTCATAAATTATCTGGGTAGAGCCACGGCAGACTGTGGTTATGCAATCCCACCCGCAATCAATTGGATTGGAAGTTGTACCAAGTAGACAGGTTAGGAAGTCATGCCAGTATTTATCAAAACAAGTGAAGAAATCGCCATCATGCGTGAAGCGGGACGAATTGTAGCCCGTGTCCATCAAGCCTTGCGTGATGCGGTGCGTCCCGGTGTCAGTACATGGGAGCTCAATATAATTGCCGATGATGTTATTGCCTCCCACGATGCAATTCCGTCATTCTTAGGATATCCTCCCGGAAGTCCAAATCCATTCCCTGCCGCGATTACCACCAGTATCAATCACGAATTGGTGCATGGCATTCCGAGCAAAGATCGTCTTCTCAAAGAAGGCGATATCATCAGCCTTGATGTTGGGGCAACTTATAAAGGGTTTGTTGGCGATGCGGCGTTCACGATGGGTGTCGGCAAAATCAGTGCCGAAGCACAAAACTTGATCGATGTCACCGAAACCTCTTTGCAAAAAGGTATCGAACAAGCCCGTGCGGGCAACATGACCAGCGATGTTTCAATGGCGGTGCAAGATTATGTGGAAAGCCACGGTTATAGCGTTGTGCGCGAATATACAGGACATGGTGTGGGGCGGAGTATGCACGAAGATCCGCAAGTTCCCAACTGGTGGCCCAAACGCCGTCAACGTATGCGTGGTTGGCGGGCCACTGAATTGAAAGCGGGCATCACTTTTGCGCTGGAACCGATGGTGAATATCGGTGGCCCCGCGACCCGTGTTCTGGATGATCAATGGACAGTGGTTACGGCTGATGGCTCATTGTGTGCCCACTCTGAACATAGCTTGGCAATTACCGACGGCGATCCTATCATTTTGACATTGCCCTAAGTAATCATCCTAAACAAATCGAGTAAAAAAACAGCGCGGAGATTATGCGAATCTCCGCGCTGAATGATTCTAAGCTCAAGCAGTGGGTTGTCACTTACTCGATAATGGCATAGAAGTGGGCTGTCACTGAACAGTTGGCCGTGATCATAAAGTAGGTCGTCTTGCTCGATGTGCTTACTACCGGACATGTACCGGACCAATTTGAGAAACCTATACTATTATTTACCGGAATAGCTTGAATGGAAACGACTGAGCCGGAAGCATAGCCCGAATTACAATTGGGCGAACTAATGCTCACCGAACCCCATCCATTTGGATACGACGCACGCGACACGTAACGGCAGGTAGGTGGCGTGCTTGGTGTGATGCCGCCGCCGGTACCGATTGCAATCGTAACGGTGCGCGAATCTGCCACAGCGCCGTCCTTATAGATTTGTAAGGTATAGTTCTTCGAATTCTCATTAGGGCTAAGGCAAACTTGGCGAACTTCTTCCGAACCACCGACGCCTTCACCGTTGAGATAAACAGCATCGACATATTCGACATCCCAACGCAGGTTCGTACAATAACTGACGGTGCCATTGAGGTATGTGGGTAATTTGGTGGAATCCGCGTAGAAATAATAAATAACCGGCTCACCGGGGCGTGTGTTAGGTGGATTATTATTGGGTGGTTGCGGAATAACTACATCCGGCGCTTCTTCATACGGTAAGCTAAAGCAACTACCCGTACGATTCACCAATAAATCATCGACCCACAATGCTTCGCGTGCACTGAAGCGAATGAGCCACCACAAACCGAAATCGTTATTATAGGCAATGCCTTCATAAACATCGGGTGCTTCAAGGAAATAGCGCACGCCACGATTATCCCCCGGACCAACCCGGGCTTGCACAACCGTATCTGCCAAGGGCGTGATTTCACACGGCAACTCATCCTTCGGGAAATAAGGAACATCTGGAGCCGGCGGTGGTTCGACAAATTCAGTCGGTGTTGACGTAAAAGTCGGTGTGATCGTCGCCGTTAATGTGGGTGTTAACGTTGCGCTTGGCGTAAAGGTCGGCGTCTCGGTCGCCGTTGAAGTTTCAGTGGGTGTATCGGTCGACGTTGGGGTACTGGTAAATGTTGCGGTTGGCGTTTGCGTGCCAGTTGGCGTCACCGTCGGTGTTTCTGTTTCACGTAGAATCGTAAAAATAACAGGTGCCGACTCAACCCCGTCCACTACAATCACTAATTTTAGAGTCTGAACATTGGGCATGTTGGCGAGTAGGGTTTGCAAAGCACTTTGCCATTCTCCCTCATAACGGCTCAAGCTTTCCCCTGTATCAGATACTTCACTCGGACTACCCAAATCCACCACAGCCAGAAGTTCATCCTGACCATCCCGCACATGCAACTGAGCATTGCCACCTAAACCTGCCGCATGGGCCACAACTTCGTCTGGCAAATCATTTAAAACCAATATCTGTCCCGGTATTGGCTGATCAATCCACACTTGAGGTGGGTTTTTGGCGACGGCTGTGGGTGGCGGAGCTGTTGGTGTTGCATTTTCAGATGTTTCACAACCAACCAACAGGCTGAGTGCAATGATGATTAACCAAAACACGCGGCGTAGGCTGGTAACCTGCATCTTCACTGAGCTCTCCATCATAACTTGTCTATTCTTAAGTAGAAACGATACTCCCATCATAATTTTAGCTTACTCGAAGGTGCGGCTATGACGCAAGCCACGGCCAAGCTACGTTTGCTAAAGTTAGAATACGCTTCAATGACGCTCGTATATGACTTTACAGTCTGAAGTTGGTCCTATTCTGGACTTGTTTGTTAGACTCTGACTATTAAAATGGAAGTGTTTATGAACTTGAATTCGGGATAAAGTTTTGTTTGGCGTACAGTTTAATGGACCATGCATGTGGATTGGAGTAGGGTGCGGACCTATGTGTCCGCCCGTTAACGTTGGCTATCTCGCTAATTTGGGCGGGAGCACACGCAGGTGCTCCCCTACTGCCCGCGCTTTGCTTCAGCAGTAAATCCATTAATCAGGCATAATTCTTAACCCGAACTGAGGTTTTATTAGGCTCAATTGTATTGTCATTCCAATATATAGCCGAGGTTATTTATGAATATCATTATTCCCGAAGATTATCAACATGCCGTGCCCCAACTCGATTGTTTCGCGAAATTGAAGAAACATGCGGTTATTATCTATAATGACCACATGACGGCTGAAGATGTTCTCATTGAACGTTTTCAGCAAGCCGAAGCGTTGGTCTTGATTCGAGAACGCACCCGCATCACCGCCAATTTGCTCCAAAATCTCCCTAATCTTAAAATCATCAGCCAAACCGGACGGGGCGTGGCCCATGTGGATATCGAAGCTTGTACAAAACACGGCGTTGTCGTCATGAATGGCGGTGGGTCGCCGCATTCGACTGCTGAATTGACATGGGCGCTTGTTTTAGCCGCAACGCGTTATATTCCTCAGGAAGTTGCCCAACTGAAGCTTGGTAAGTGGCAAACCACACTTGGTACCAGTTTACGTGGACGCACCCTCAGCATTTTCGGCTATGGCCGGATTGGCAGTCTCGTTGCAAATTATGGTCGCACCTTTGGTATGGATGTGGTCGTTTGGGGACGTGAAGGCACCCGCACGCGTGCCGAAGTCGATGGCTACCGTATTGCCTCGAGTCAGCGCGATTTATTTGAACAAGCCGATGTTTTGAGCTTACATATCAAATTGAATCCGGAAACCCGTGGCATTGTTACGGCTGAAGATTTAGCCGCCATGAAATCAACTGCTCTTTTGGTGAATACGAGCCGCGCGGACTTGATTGCTTCAGGCGCGTTGGAAACTGCCCTGAAAAATGATCATCCCGGCCATGCGGCGATTGATGTATACGAAGATGAACCCGCCATTGATAGTCCCTTACTCAAACTCGACAATATCATTTGCACCCCGCATCTAGGTTATGTGGAAAAAGACAGCTACGAGCTATATTTCGGTACTGCCTTCGACAATATTTTGAAATTGCGCGCGGGTCAGCCCGAAAATGTGCTGAATCCGGAAGCGTTGGAACATCCAAAACATAAATAGCAAACACGGGAGTTTAATCTCTAAGGAGACAGGTTTTCTATGACCGGCAATCCCAATGTTCTCTTCTGTGGTGAGAATCCGCAGATCATTTTGATGGATGGCGAAACCGTCACAGCGGCTTTAAGTTATTGGCGTTGCACCTATTCCCCATACGGCGAAGGGCAAGCGCTCCTGCTGATGTTAAATGAAGCCAATGCCACCCAAACGGGTTTGGCTTCGCACACGATTTTTACCGACAATCCCGCCTTAGGACGCTATGTCACCGATGCCTTTAACCGTCATTTCGATGATTGGCAATCGCCCGCTTGGTTGACAGCTACGCCCATACCGGCCCGTTTTGCCGTCGAGGTGGACAGTCGGCGTTATCAACGGCTAGCCTGTTTTAGTGAAAATTTGCATCTGGTCGGCGAATGGCTCGATGTGGCAACCCATGAATTGCGTGTCTTTGAGGATATGAACAATGGCACCATGGGCGTCAATGGCGACGAACATTTTGATGTCTCAACGGTCATCTGTTTGTGTCGCAATGGTCGAATTTCAGTGAATGACAAACTCCTCAGCGGACAAGCGGTCTCATTTGAAAAAGAGGGTCGTCTGCGGAGTTCGGTATTTCTCGCTTTTTCCGAAGTCTGGACAAAAACACGGTTTGACGCAGACTAGTTAACGCAAATTTGCAAACAACTGAATTAAAATAAATATAAAAGTGTGGGATTTATGACCTACCTCAAAAAGAATATTGATTCCATTATCTATTTTGAAGGTATCACTGCCGAAGAACTAAATTTTATCAGTGATAATAGTCTTCTGCGCACCTACACAACCCATGAAACGATATTTATGGAGAATGAAGTTGCCGAGGGATTGTGGGTTGTGGCAAAGGGGCGCGTGAAAATCTACAAACTTAATCCGGATGGCAACGAGCATATTCTACATTTGCTTGGACCGGGTCGGACATTTAATGATATTGCCACGCTGGATGGTGGCCCGAATCCAGCCAATGCCGCCGCCCTCAGCGCTGAGGTGCAAGTTTGGCTTATTCCCTCTGACGTTATTGCGCACGTTCTGACTCAGAACTCACGCGTTGCCCTCAATGTTATTCGCTTGATGGCGAATCGGGTGCGTTCACTTGTTGGACAAATTGAAGACCTCGCGCTCTATTCGGTTATTGTCCGCTTAGCCCGTTTCCTCATTAAACAAACCGAAGATCCTAGTCTCAGTGGTGTCGGTATTACGCGGACGGCCATTGCCGCGCATCTCGCCACAACCCCGCAAACCATTAGTGTTGCTCTGCGTGAAATAGAAGCGACGCAGGCTATCAAATTTGATCGACACCAAATTATCATTCTCGATGAAGATAAACTTCGTGGTATTGCGATGCTCTAACCCCCGCCAAATGTCACCTATTCCCAGTACTAAAGGTCATATTTAGACCCCCCTTTTAAGCTAGCTTAAATACACCTCGCTCCCATTCGATTATGGTGAGTTTATACCCGTCCTGAACGAACACC
>JBNLCD010000263.1:0-7685 GCA_050303635.1 Anaerolineae bacterium | reverse complement strand
CGCTAAAATCTGACCATCGGGCGAAAATTGCACGCTGAATACATAATCATTGTGACCAATCAGTGGCTCCCCGATTTGTTCACCCGTCTGCACATCCCAGAGCAAGATTGTCCCGTCTTCACTGGCCGATGCAAGCATTTGATCATCTGGACTAAAGGCGACTGACCAAATTTCATCAGTATGGCCGATCAAGGGTTCGCCAAGCCGTTCACCCGTTTGCGTATCCCACAGCCAAATCGATTGATCTTCACCCGCTGAAGCCAATAAGGTGCCGTCTGAACTGAAGGCGAGGGTGTCCACAAAATTACGATGCCCGATCAACGGGTCGCCAATCGGTACACCATTGGTAGCATTGCGTAAGATAATTTGTTGGTCAGCGCCCGCTGTGGCCAGAAATTGGCCGTTTGGATCAAACACCACACTGCGCACTTGATCGGTGTGTTCGTGGCGAATGGTTTGCAAACGCGGCCGATAGATTAAGGCGCTTAATAGACTATTCTTCGCTTCATAGGTGTCGGCCGTTTGCAAGGCTTCTAAACTCAACAGAAGTGCCAAATCAATTTGATCATCATCTAAGGCGCGCAAGGCCTGTACTGCTAATTCATGGGAACGCGAAATACGCACAGCTTCATTGGCCCGATTGCCTTCCGCAATTGAGGTTGCTTCGTTGTTCACCGCCCGGACGGCTTGCGTTTGGGCATTATGGGCTTCGGTGCGCGCCTGTTGCTGATTATTCAATGCAAAAATGAGTAATCCACTGGCTACCAAAAGCCCTAATGTCAGGGTGATGGCCAAATAGCGCAGACGATTAGCCGCCTGTTGTTGGAGGTTAAATTCATGGGCTTGGCGCGCTTCTTCTTGCTGGGTAATGGCTTCTTGTTTTTGCAGGCTGGCTGTTAAAAAGCGGTGTTCTTCGTCATTGAGTTGAAGATCACTGGTCTGCCACCATGTTTCGAACTGCGTCAACCGCACACCCTGCGCTAGAAATTCGGCGTGTTCAGCGGCATCTAACCATTCACGGGTTGCCTCGGTCAAGCGCTGATGAATACGTAAATCTTCACGGCTATCTTCAATCCAGTTATAGAGACGTTCCCACGCGGTTAGCAGAGATTCATGGGCCACTTCAACGGTTGGCTCATGGGTGACGGCATCCCGATCAAAAGTTAAGAGGCGATGATCAACATAGCGCTCCAGAATAGTTTCGGTATCCCCGTCTTGCAGGATTTCAGTCAGATAGATACGCCGGCGCAAAACTTCATGCCCTTGATTAAGTGTAACCAACCGCAAGAACAGTTGACGTGCCGCGACCTGATAAGCATCATCTAACTGCTGATATAAATCCTCGGCGCGTTGGGCAACAGCCCCCGCGACACCACCCAATTCCGCATAAGCATCTAACGTGAGGTAGTGTCCAGCCCGCGCTTCAAAAAGTTCTGTTAACGTATATTGCAATAAGGGCAACGGACTCGGTTGATTTTCCACGGCCTTGATGAGCGTTTCGGTCAAACCCGTTTGCAACTCAACCCCCGCTTTTGAAGCAGGTTTTTCAATGGCTTCATGCAGTTCGGCGGGTGACATCGGCAAAATGGTGGCGGTGTGGTCTTGCACCAATTTGCCAAAATCGCGATATTGAAGCGGGCGATCATAGAAATCAGCGCGGAGGGTAATCACCACATGGAGCCGACTTTGGGGAGCATAGAGCGCTGTGGCTAGACTCGTCAAAAAATGGCGGCACAGATCATCATCAGCCACGAGGGTAAAAACTTCTTCAAATTGGTCAATGACCAGTAAGACTTCATCGTCAGGATTGGACAATATTTGTTTAAGCGCATTACTAAGTCCGTTTTTATGACGCAATTGGTCAGCAAGATTCTCAATTGGATTGATCGCTATCCGTAATAAGGCCGCTTCTAATGCCGCAAGCGGTTGCGCGCTCGGTGTCATTTCAACAACAAACCATGTGCTGGAACCATTGAGTGCGTTTCGCCGTAAGACGGGTAACAAGCCAGCTTTGACCAGACTTGATTTACCACTCCCGCTAGGACCGACCACCGCCAGAAACCGACCTTTATCAGGGCCTTCGCTCAAGCGAATCAGCAATTGTTCCACAGCGGCTTCGCGTCCGAAAAATAGATGGGCATCATTTTCCTGAAAAGCCAGCAAGCCTTTATATGGATTACTCGGCTCAGGGGATGTATCCGTGACAATGACGGTCGCGTCGGTGGGAATGATTTCAGTATCGGGTGCAAGGGGTTGCGCGGGCCGTGGCGCGATTGCTTCCCGAAAAGCCTTGGCGAGTAAACGGACATCGTCATAACGATCATTCAGGTCTTTGGCGGTGGCTTTTTGGATGAGGTCATTCATTGCGGCGGGATAGGTTGCATAAATTTTGCGAATATCGGGCACGGGCGTCTGAAGATGGTTATACAGAATTTCAGAAACGGATGATGTTGGAAAGGGATGCTCGCGGGCTAATATTTCATAGAGCACAATCCCCAGCGCATAGACATCCGTTTGCGGCACAATGGTGCTGTGTTGAATCTGCTCAGGGGCAACATAGGGCAAAGAGCCCGTTAAACTTCCGCCCGGACTGAGGGTATCGAGTCCTTGGACTTTGGCGATACCGAAATCTGTCAAATAAGCATTGCCGTCGATATCCAGCAAAATATTGGCGGGCTTAATATCTCGATGCACAACATTGTTGCGGTGCGCGACATGCAAAGCCGCCGTGATTTGATCTAGTAGCGTGGCGACATCGTTCAAAGATAGGTGATTATTTTGCAAAAATCCGCGCAAACTACCACCGGGCAGATAACGCAAAACGAGAAAAGCACCGTCTGGATCGCGCCAAAAATCAAAGAGAGGCACAATATGCGGATGTTCGAGGCGGGCGACTAACTCTGCTTCAACTTCAAAACGGCGAATAAAATCGGGGTCATTGGCATATTGGGGCAAGATAACTTTAAGCGCAACATCACGTTTCAGTCGCGGCTGATATGCTTTATAGACTGCCCCAAATCCCCCCGATCCAATTTGCTCACGAAGCTCATAGCCGTGAATAATTTGACCGTTTAGGTCGCCCATATTGTATTGCCCGTTCCTAGGTACTCGCAGTAAATCCATTGTATTCAAAAAAATGTAAACGAGCAAACAAGATTCATAGCAATCTTAAATTCGCTATGATTACAGCGAAAAGCATTTTTGGTCACTGTCTGTTGATAAATTAATTGCGCTAAATTATGCTAGTGGCACAGCAACATAATATCTAATTGATAAGTTTATTTGAGTAAATTTTTAATGAGCCCCAAACAGGAATTTTTTAAAGTATCTCCGGTTGCAGATGTCTTAAACTAGCCTCTATGAACATTGCACGCCCTTAGCGGATTTCAATATCTTAGCTACACAGAGCGCTTTAGGATTTACGCTCGCCGTTGATTTCACTTCCCCCATTGATTTACCCAGTTTCCGCCGCAGTACAATGGGTGGCTATGTAGTCAAAGCCGCCTACACCGTGACTGATCAACAATTCTTCATCCCCGATTCGGAACGCTACCGTGCCGCCTACGCGCAGAAAGATGCTACCGAATAAGTGAATAAGTGTCCTTAAGACAGGAGTTTTGACCGATTGATACTATTCTTGAGGCAGTGCGTGAAGCCGGGTGCTTACTGACAAGCCCTATCAGCATGAAAATTCGACCATGGTGATCGTTACCCATAATATTTTTCAAGCACGTCGTTTAGCAGACCGAGTAGCGCTCATCCTCGATGGGCAACTGGTTGAAGTATCCCCGACCGAAACCGTCTTCAAGACCCCAACTGATCCCCGCACGGCTCGATTTTTAGCAGGCGATATTATTTATTGCCAGCAAGCATACCCTTGTGCGGTCTATGATTACGCTGTAAACACGCTGAGCAATCCCCCAACAACTGTCTCAAGATCAAGTTGACCGCCGCGTTTGAGGGCTAATTCTAACTCATGAGACGCTAGTTTGGTTTCCAGCGAAGACATTAAATCATCCGCCAGTATCAACGCATTCTGATTAATATTGGGGTGATCTTTAGCGAGACCGATATATTCAGCCGCTTGAATAAACTGACCCTGCTCATACAATACAGCCGCAAAGCCAATGATATTGAAGAGTTTATCCAGTGCTACGCCTGTCTCTTGCGTAATTTTGAGACTCTTCGCGAAATAAGATTCATCAGGTTTGCCTTGTTTAAACAAAGTCCAACCCACATAGGTCAAGGCTTGTGTTTCATCCGCCCGCGCACCAATTTCTTGATAAATTGCTAAACTTTGTTCGAAATAATCTTGGGCTTCCGCATAGTTTTCTTGTTCTAGCGCGATGATGCCAAAAATTTTGAGGCAATTGCCTACCCCTAATTTGTCATTGAGCGTTTGTCTGATCTCTAGACTCTGCTGGATCAATTCTAGTGTCCGTTGCTGGTCACCTCGAATACGCGTAACTTCGCCCATATTGCTCAATAGAACAGCGACAACATACTGATTACCAACTTGCTCGAAAATTTCGAGGCTTTGGCCATAACGTTGTTCAGCCTGCTCATAATCAGCGAGGTGATAGGCGATATTGCCCAGATTAACATAAGCCAGCCCGATGCTATCACGAATACCGGATTGCTGGGCGATAGCAAGATTTTGCTGATACAGATCAGTGGCTTCAGTATAATTTCCTAATGCCTCAAAAATGACGCCCAAGTTATTCAGGTAAATCGAAATCATAAATGGATCATCAAGTTGCTGTGCCATGACGAGACCGCGTTGATAAAGTTTGATAGCGTCCTGAAACTCACCTTTTGATCTATAAATATTGGCGCGATTGTTTAGGCATAGGGCAATACCCGTCTCATCTTGCAACTTTTCGAATATCACAAGGCCTTGCTGAAAAAGTTGCGCCGCTTCATCAAGGCTTCCTTGTTCGTTTGCAATAATGCCAAGTATGCGTAAACTGCTGGCTAAGGCTTGTTCATCACCCAATTTTATAGCAAGCGCTTGGGCTTCTTGGGCATACTGGGTTGCCTCTGTGCGCTGTCCGCGTGTTTGATAGGTCGTTGCTAGCCGATAATATAAGATTGGGCCGCGTAAATTGTCAGCAGGGAGGCGCTGGATGACATCCACTAATAACGCATTGGCGTCGGCGTAGTTGCCTTGATATTTGATCATATGCTCGGTTACGACGTCTGTATAATAAATCTCTTTGGCCAGATCTTGGGCATTTTTCCAATGGCCCAACAATGCTTCATGATAGGCTTTATTATCTGGATACACGGCTTCGATGGTTTCTGCCGCCGTGCGATGAAATTTAGATTTCGCGTTGCTCAAAATATCGGCCAGAATGGTTTCGCGCAATTTATCATGAGCAAAGCGCCACATATTCTCTTGGACGGTCAACACGGCGGCTTCGGCGGCATCGTTTAGCCATGTTTGGACCAATGTTTGGCTATAAATGCGATTCAACAACGCGGTATCAATTTCACGGCCAAGAATAGCGGCCTGCATCTGAATATCTTGATAACGATCATCAACTTTATGCAAGCGGCGACGCATGAGTTGTTGCATACCCCCGGTCAAAATATTCTGGGGGAGCGTGCGTGTCCCAATTTGACTGAGTTCACCCGCTTCCTCAGCCAGCGCCCGCATGGTTTCGACAATAAAGAAGGTGTTGCCTTCGGTTTCTGTCGCCAGCAGTTGGATAATTTCAGAATTACGGCCCGCATCACCTAAAATGGCTTCGCTGAGTTGGCTAACCTCGGTCATATCCAAGCGATTTAAGTCAATCACCTGCGCGCCGACTAATTCTTCGGGCAAACCGGGACGCTCATCATTGCGATAGGTGCCCACAATCATAATGCCCGGTAATTGATCCAAAACTTTCAGAAGTTGACGAAGCACAGCGAGACTTTCATCAACCCATTGTAAGTCTTCCAGAAGCAACAACACCGGTTGGGGTAAATCACGCAGTAAATCGATGATTGTTAACACCAAACGATCTTGATGACCTTGCCCCGTTAAGGCGGGTACATCCGCAACAGGTCGATCCAATAGACGTTCTATATCTGGGACGAGTTCTTTAAGAATACCGGCCTGTAAATCATCAATATCTTGCATCAATAATAAATGGCGGATGAGTTCGCGCCATATTTGAAAAGGTTGTCCACCACCTTCAACGCCTTGTCCCCGTAAAACCATAACCCCTTTGACAAGCGTACGACTTCGTATTTCATCAGCCAGCCGAGATTTACCCACACCGCTTTCTCCACCAAGCAACCAGAGCGAAGATGGCGCTTGCGTATTCTCCGGTAAAGCTGTGATAATTTGCTCAAGTTCGGCTTCGCGCCCAACAAAGCTAGCCGCCTGCAAAAAACTTTCCCGAATAATATTTGACTCAGCTGGTAGCGGGATAGCAACCGCTTCACAAAGGGCTTCAATGACCTCATACGCATAATGAAAGCGGTCCTCAGGTTTTTTCGCCAGAAGTCGCTGAATAACGTCAATTAATTTGTCATCCTGCGCTAACTGACTAAAGTCAGGGTCATTCCTGATGACATTTTCTATTAATTCGAGAACGGTGCTGGCGTTAAAAGGATGCTGACCCACGAATATTTCGTACATCATAATCCCCACTGCCCATAAATCTGTCTCACGGCTGTTGGGGATGCTCTTAAATAACTCCGGCGCTAAATAAGGCAGGGTTCCGACGATCTTTTCCGTGTTATAAACGGTTTCATCGGTCCGTTCCTGGGCTAGACCAAAATCCAGAACTTTAACCTGACCATCAACGACCATAATATTGTTAGGTTTTAAATCTTGATGAAGAATGCCGCGTCGATGCAAATAGCCGATGGCCTGCAAGAGTTGGATAAATAACTGTACTTTTTCTACGCGATTGAGTTTGGCGCTGGCTTTGGTAAATGTAATTGGACTATCCAGCAATTCCATTGTGAAATAGGGCGTTTTCTCTGCCGTAAAGCCATAATCATACACGCTGACAATATGCGGATGACGCAAGCTACTTAGGACTCTAAATTCCTGAGCAAGACTTAAATTGGCATCATCTGTATTTTTAGTTGCACCTTTGGATTTAAAAACCAGATCATGCACTGAAATAAGCACTTTTTTGAGGGCCACTATATCGCCACTCAAGCGATCTTTAGCCGTATAAACTAACCCCATGCCACCCTGTCCAATGACACCCGTGGTTTGATAGCGTTCACTTAACGTGCTTGTTTGGCTAGACATCGCTCATTATCCTTCAGGGGCACTCTATTTGACTTGTTTTGCCCACAATACATTTCCCAATTTTTCTAATACTGATCTGAATTTATTCGGCCATTCGTAGATAAGCAGTGTATATCCATGACTTATCTGAATTGAGGTTCCCACCATCGCCTAACCTCAATTACGGCAATTATTGAAATTTGGATTGAATAGGTTTTTGAAAACGTTGCGGATTTATGATTTGGCGGGAATAACAGATGAAACAACATTTATCATTTGGCTAACAGATAAAGATTGGCGAATGACTAAATATTCCCGAATTCTGTGGCGAAATTCAGCATGGTATGCAAAGGTATCAAAATCGGCAACAGCTCATGCCAAAGATTACCCTTCAATTCATGGTTTAACAAGCAAAATCGTTGTTAAATGATATTCACAAATGTCAATT
>JBNLCD010000262.1:0-7702 GCA_050303635.1 Anaerolineae bacterium | reverse complement strand
CCAATATCATGGCTCCACCAGCCGTACGCAATATTTGAAGCGGTGGGTGTCATATAAGCCTGAAAAGCCAATGATTCCCATGTACGATACGTATCACCGGAAAAACCGATTGGATAGCGTTGGTGACCTTCATTGCCCCAGCGAGAAAAAATTAAGGGCCGCTTATCACCATGTCGGGCAATATCATAAAAATGCAGATGATTAATGAACCAGAGCGGGTCGAGACCTTCGAGCGCGGATGATTGGCCCTGTTGCCAATCGAGCCACCAGAAATCGACCCCCATTTCTTCATAGGGATGGTGCAGAAGCTCAAAATAGGCATTCGCAAATTCAGGACTCGTGATATCAAACTCAATTGGTTTTTGGGCAGAAGTATCGATGCCCAGTCGCTGGGCCATTGCATCATATTGCGCTTCATGTGGATGAATACCTTCAGCGGGATGGAGATTGAGCGCGGTTTTCAAACCTTTTTCGTGTAGAAAATCAATGAATTCAGCCGGATTGGGGAAAAGGTCTCGATTCCATGTGTAGCCTGTCCAACCTGTGCTAGTATTGCCCGTTTCCGTGATATGCCAATCCATATCAATAATGCACACTGAAAAAGGAAGTTCATATTTTTCAAAATCGTTAATAAGTTGGGTAAATTCGGCTTGGGTATAATGCCAATAACGGCTCCACCAATTTCCCAACACCCAACGCGGAATCAGCGGCATAGACCCACTGATTTTGCAATAATCCTGTAAACAGGCTTTGTAAGCATGGCCATAGCCGAAGAAATACCAATCAGTTCCGCCCGCTACACGAGGCTCCAGCCAGCCTTCATTGTTCAGCACCAACGAGGTTGAATCATCCAGTACCGACCACCCCGCACGCGAAATTGGACCATCTTGCAAAGGGGCATAGCCATTTACAAAATCAAGAGTACGCGTGGTACCGCCTAGATTGTCAGCCGTTGGTAAATCTTTGTGCCATTTAATACCATTTTCTTTTTGGGTGATGCTTAGGTTGTTAGCTGTAAAGCCATTGGATTCATCCGCCGTATATTCCAGTAACAAATAGTCAGTTTCAATGGTTAACGTGTCACCGGACTGATTAACTGCAAATTTTGGAACGGGTTGCTGACGATACCAGAAAGCTTGACTGGCGCGATCTTCAAAGCAATTCTCAGGATGATATTCCAGCCGAATCAGTCGGTCACGCAAAACAGTAAAACGAGCGTTACCGTGCTGAACCATCGCCTCTGCTTGGGCCATTGGTTGCAAGTTTAATTTGAAATGATCAGGAATAATTGACACAAATAATTCTCCAGTAGAGATCGCAACAGGTTATTAAACAGAGATTTTAGTTTGGATAGGTTCTATCGACAAATAGGGTCGAAGGTATCGAGGGGTAGAGTATTTCGCCAGAATCTACCCCTCGTTTAAACCCCATAACGCGTAAGCAAAACTAATGTATTGAAAACTAGCCTTTTACCCCACCAAGCATGAGCCCTTCTTTTAGATATTGCTGGAGCAAAATCGCGATCAGCAAGGGCGGGAGGAGTGCCATAAAGGCGGCGGCCATTTGAATATTGACCCCATAATCTTTGGCCAGATAAATAAGCCGAACGGTAATGGGTTGCCGTTCCGGGTCAGTAATAATCAAATATGGCAAGAGATAATCTTTCCAAATGGTGGTGAATGACAAAATTGCCAGAATAATAATGATTGAGCGGGACAAAGGAAGCATGATATAGATAAGGATTTGCCACGATGCGGCTCCATCAATACGCGCACAGTCAATAATATCGCGCGGGACACGATCAAAAAAGCTCTTCAACACGAATATCGCAAAAGCATTGGCTGAATAGGGTAGCCAGAGTCCCCAATAGGAATTGAGGAAACTTTTATGAATAATCGGCACATCACTAATGGTTACATAAAGCGGTACCAAATAGGCAATGGCCGGAATCATCAATGGAATGAGGAAGGCTAGCATAATAAGGTGGCTACCGAGTGGCTTGAGTTGGGATAACGAATAGGCCGCTAACACGGAAACCACGAGTTGAATGAGTACCCCGATACCGACAATAAACAATGAATTCTTGAATAAACGAAGCATCCGAAAATTAACCCAAGCATCCTCATAGTTTTTCCATTGAGGGTCTTCTGGAATGAGATTTAGTCCTGAACTGAATATTTCAGTACTGCCTTTTAAGCCTGATGTAAAAGCATAGATAAAAGGGAAAAGCACGATGATCGCCAAGATAATTAGGACAACCACGGAGACTGCATAATAAACGCGCCCCTGCCAACTCTTCAGTTCAATGCTTGAAAAAATACCACGATCCATGTTCATTATCTCCTAGCGATTGTGTCGGTTGAAATACCAATTCACGAACATATGGACTGCTGAAAATCCCAATAACACAATCACAAGTGCTACACTCCACGCTGAAGCATAACCCAGATCGGCACGTTCAAAGGCACGTTTATAAATATGCAAAACAGGGGTGAGTGTTTCCCGACCGGGACCGCCTTTGGTCATCAAGAACGGTTCGGTAAATATTTGGGTAACGGCCAAAATTTGGACAATAAATAGCAAGGACATCACTGGAAGCAGGTAAGGCAACGTAATATAACGAATCCGATGTAAGGGCGACGCGCCATCAAGTTCAGCCGCTTCATAGAGCTCGGTGGGAATATCCAATAGCGCCGAAAGGTAGATTAATGAGGTTGTACCAAAACTGCCCCATGTCATCATTAAGATAAGCGAGGGTTTGGCCAAGTCGATATCCGTTAGCCACAGTTGCGGCTCGACCCCAAATAGACCGATGAATTCATTCAAAAAACCACCATCAGGTTCATAAATAAAACGCCAAACAATCACCGCAATAGAAATTGGCACCACTGTCGGCAAGAAATAAACAATCCTGAAGAAGCCTTTGCCAAAACGCATTTCACGGATAAGAATAGCGACGAGAATAGGAATGGCATAGCCGAGCACCAGACTCCATGTGGTAAATTCGATGGTGTTTTGCACAATAAATTCACGTGCTGGGTCTAATTTCATCAATTCGTAATTATCGAAGCCTACATATTCAGATTCACCCGTCAAACTAACATTGTGAAAACTCATATCAACGGCTTTATAAATGGGATACCAAGCCACCAAAGTAAAGATGATGATTGCTGGCAATAAGAATATATAAGCCGTTATTTGACGCATTGCGTAGGCCATAAAAATATTTAGGTAGTGTTTGAAATAATCGAAAAATGTATTTGTCATGGTATTCTGCCGAAAGGTTTCAACCGGCTGTTCTGCTTGCATGAGGGTGTTCCTTGTGAACTTACCGGGTGGCAGTTAAACTAGCAGTGCCACCCGGTTTGGTTGACTAAGTTTAGCGGCGGTCTAACACAAACAGTTGGAATTCTTCTTCGACTTCAGCTATGCGCGTAGCTGGGTCACTGTCTTCAACACTGAGAATTTCACTGATAAGAATGCCGAGTTCTGAGTAATATTCTTGGGCAACACCGGGTGGTTCTGCTTGCAAAGTCACTTCGCCAGCCTTCACGGCTTCATTAAAGAGTGCGTAATTTTCGACTGGGAGTACATAGTATTGTGCTTCAAAGGCTTCACGTTGGGCTTGATAATCACCGACAAACAAGGGCAAAACTGGTACACCAATAGCGCGTCCTTGTTCGGAAAGACTAATCGTGGAAGCGGCATATTGTTCGGGGTCGAGTTGACGCCAAACTTGGAAGTAGAAAGCGGCTTCTTGTTGATCAGCGGACGCACTGCCATCAACCATCCACAAGTTACCACCGGTTAAAGCAATACGGCCATTGGGTCCTTCTGGAACTGGCGCGTATCCGAAATTATTGATATCCGCATCGGGGAATTGATTGTGCAAGAAGCCAAATTGGTCACCTGCATAAATAGCCATGGCAATCCGACCTGTGGCGAGGGCTTCGCTGATACTTCCCCAATCGAGGGTAGATTGTGGCAAAACATCATATTCCCAGCGCAAGTCATAAACGAATTGGAGTGCATCGGCCGGCGCACCACCGCCAAATTTCGCCTTATACTCATCGGAACCTTCGGGTTGAATGATATCTTCAGGTGAGGCACCAAAGCCGTAAGCAATATTTGTATAGTGCCAACCAGTTGCGCCAGAACCATCATTAATGAAGGCAAAACCGTAGACACCAGCATCTTCATCTGTTAAAGCCATAGCCATTTCTGCTAATTCATCCCATGTGCTGGGCGGCGCATCATAACCAGCGGCATTGAGCAATTCAATATTATAGGCAATACCCAGTGAATAAGCTGATTCAGGAATGCCGTACATGCCATCTGCGGTGCTTCCAATGGCGAGTACATTTGCATTGTAAACATCAAGTACACCGGATGATTCGAAGTACGGGGTTAAATCAGCCGCCGCACCTTGCCGAATGAATTTTTCGGGTTCAGTGAAGTAGGTCTGGAACAGAGTGGGGAGTTCGCCACCAGCTACGAGAGCTAAATAGGCGATCGGATCATATTCAACTTCTAAACCTTCGATTGTTACATTGGGATACATTTCTTCAAATGTAGCCACTTGGGCTTCCCAAACTTCTAATTCTTGAACTTGGTCAGCGGGGGGCTTGTTGCTGACACTGATGGTCACATCACGACCTTCAGCAATTTGGTCAGGCATAACAAGCACTTCAGGTACAACTGGATCTTGAGCTACAACTGAGGTTTGTGGAGCAATAGTTACAACCATAATCAAGACCAACAAAAGGGAGAGTGTCCATTTCATAATCTTTTGTCTCCTAAAGTTGATAGGTCATCAACCTTAATAAAATTAATTGAAATTGATTTTTGAGACGTCTCAATTTAGAATATAATCGTACTTGCAATTTTTGTCAAGAAATTAATCACGAATAGTTTTTAGGGTAAATATGTCCGCGTGAAAGCCATCAATATGTCATATTTGAGTGTTAAATAAATCAGTTATCGCAGTTAAACTAGTAACCTATGTGCTTTGCAACACCAACCAAAGGAATAACGCATGGCCAGCTTAAAAAATGTGGCCCAGCAAGCAGATGTACCGATGTTGCTTGCCTATCAAGTTCTAAGTAAATCTGAAGAAGCGGAGTCGATTGATGAGGCCCAACGTCAACATGTCCTGAGTGTGGCTGAGGCGTTAAATTACAAATTGAAAATAACGCAAATTGATATTGCTGATTTTGCAGGCGTTGCCAAAGCAACCGTTTCGTATGCTCTGAATGATAGTGAGTTGATCAAGCCGGAAACACGTCAGAAAGTTTTGGATGCGGCACGCGTTCTTGGCTATCGCATGAATATCACCGCGCGTAATTTAAAAACCAATCGGGCGAGTGTCGTTGGCTATTCATGGCACGTGGCAGATGATCCGAGTCGCATGAATCCACTCCTGGATAAATTTATCTACAGTGTGACCACCGCCGCTGAAGCCAATCACTATCATATTTTGACGTTTACCCAACCCCCCGAAAATGCGCATCAAGTCTACGAAGAACTGATTACGACCAGTCGTGTCGATGGATTTATTATTTCAGATGTAAATTATAATGATCAACGTATTGACCATCTGACCAAAATGAAAGCGCCTTTTGTGGCTTTTGGGGGTATGTATTTACCTGATGCTAATTTTGCTTACGTAGATGTTGACAGCAAATTAGGTATCAAAATGGTCGTTAATCACTTATTAGATTTGGGCCATGAGCGAATCGGTCTATTAACGTGGGATAGAGGTTTACCGTTTGGTGATGCACGCGAATCGGGTTATCGAGAAGCGATGGAGGATGCTGGTCTTGATATTTTCGAGGGTTGGATTGGCTCAACACCCAATATTCTTCAGCCAGCGGCTAATACAACACACGAAATCATGACGTGCAAATATCCACCCACTGCGCTTGTCTGTACCAATGATTTAATGGCTTTTGGCGCAAAATCGTATCTAGATAGCGTTGGTTTAGAAATGGGTAAAGATGTTGCCTTAACAGGTTATGATGATGACCCAACGTCCGAATTTCTGGGTATTACCTCTGTCCGTCAACCCATCCGTGAGCTCGCCACAACTTTAGTAGACATTCTGCTTGGTGAGATCAATAATTCATCAGTTAAAGAGCGCCAAGTTGTCTTTGAACCCGAGCTGGTTATTCGTGAAAGCACACAAGATATGTTTTAGGATAGGATGCCTAGTTCTTGACCATACGCAATAGCCTCTGCCCGTGAAGATACGTTGAGTTTGCTGTAAAGGCTTTTGACGTGATAGCGGACGGTATTGATGCTAATAATTAACTCTTTACCAATCGCATCATAGGTTAAGCCGCGGGTCATGAAGCGTAATATTTCGACTTCGCGTTCAGAAAGCGCTTCTATCAACGCAGGATGCGAGAATGTGCCTGACTCAATATTCGCATCAAATGAAAGTAATTGCGCGACATAAGTATTTTCAGTCAGGTGTTCCAATATCGGCCGGATATAGGTGATGTTTTGCATAAATAAGTAGCGCTCGCTGTGGGGTTGAGCCAGACCGATGGCATATTCCATATCCTCAATGGCGCGCTCAACTTCCATATTTTGATGATGCAGAATTGCCCGCAGAATCAGCGCTTCGATGAGATGGCCATCCCATTTGACCACTTCTAAATGGTTGATATTTGGATTTAGGTCAGCGATCATCCCCGCCCAATTGGTGTTACCTTGGAAAATTTGCAAGCGAATAGCCGTCAATTGATCTTCGATGGTGCCATCGGTGTTGCTGAACCAATCTATGGCAGTCGTCAACTCGCCGAGATCAATATAAATGTGTGTTAGAAGCCTGCTCAAAAATCCCAGAAGATTAGGTGGAGCCTCTTCAACAAGTTGCAACAAGGTTTCCATGCGATCATTGATCAAATGCAGTTCACCTTGCTGGATAAGCGCTTGAACCAGCGGAATGGTATTAAGTTGCCAGGCCCGAACCCCGCTGAGTTTAGCAATATCCAACCCTTCTGACATTTCATGAACTGCATCGGATAATTCATAGCGCCGTAACTTCACCCAGCCCTTGACGATACGCGTAGCGCCCATCGCCGGATCATTGGGAATCCCAAGTTGCTCTAATTTTGCGAAAACCGTATCTGCCACAACTTCAATGCGATTCCATTGGGCTAGTGATAAACACCGTGTCGTGGCATTGATGAGTGAATTTGCCGCCGCGAGACGATTATCAGTCGTTAGCTGAACCTCAATAACTTGCAGAAGTTCATCAAGGGCAAGTTGCCTTTCATCGCGTGCTTGATAGACATCACTTAAGGCCATATGCGCCATACCACGCACCGTGAGATTATCTTCAGAAACAAGTTCAAGCGCCCGTAAAGCATATTCCTGCATTTGTTCTGGATTCTCGTCGGAGAGAAAGGCATACATGACTGCGGCTTCACCCAGAATGTCATTGTGTTCAGCGATAAGATCAATTTGCTTGAGCAGGTCAGGTAATTCGCCACCCTCATTACTCAAGAACAATATCCAGCCGTAGTTCATGAGGACGCGTGGTTGATTCCAGATGACGTCATTGGGCAATAACTCAATCCATTCGCGCGCTTGTTCCACATAGCCTTGCATAATTAAGCGCATGCCGTATGTGGAGAACAAATCAACAAGTTGCTGAATATTGTTACCCAATTGGGCATGATGAATAGCATCGGTC
>JBNLCD010000261.1:0-7727 GCA_050303635.1 Anaerolineae bacterium | reverse complement strand
GGGTTTTTGTTTCCCCCTTAACCACAATACATATAATTTTTCGACTCAATAATAAAGCGGAAAAATACATAGATTTTTCCCTACCAGTCGCCTCGCTACCTTGTTGTCCCAGACAGGTTTATAAGCAATGCCAAGCTGTTTTACGTATTTGAATTCACCAATTATGGCAAGGTAAATCAATTGACGACATTGGTGCTAGATACGGCATCTGCGTATGCCCCCGTGTCTAAACATGCCCACTAAATCGCTCACCAAAAATTAGTGCCTCAACCACCCTTTAAGCAATGCCGGAGGGACGGTACAATTAAGGGAAATATTCGCCTTCATTAATAGATTTCATCAGGATACTATGCCACGTAAATCAACCAAAAACTCAAAAAATACGCCCTCGCGTCAGCAATATTTAGATATTAAAGCTCAATTTCCTGAGGCTATTGTTTTATTTCGACTCGGTGATTTTTTTGAAGCCTTTGACGATGATGCCGAGTTGGTTTCGCGTGAACTCGATTTGACGTTGACGCATCGTGCGGGAACGCCCATGGCCGGGGTACCCCACCATTCAGTTGAGAGTTATGTCGCCCGGTTGGTGGATAAAGGCTATCATGTGGCGATGGCGGATCAGGTCGGCACTGAACCGATTAATGGTCTGATGCCGCGTGAAGTGACCCAAGTTGTCACACCCGGTACCGTCACCGCACCGACCATGCTCACGGACCGCAAAAATAATTATTTGATGGCACTTTTGCCTGAGGTAGATTACAAAACCGATGAATGGTCGAAGGTGGGCCTCGCCTATGTGGATATTACCACGGGCGAATTTGCGGCGACAGAATTTGAAGGCGATAATGCACCGCTCAGTGTGTTAGAAGAATTAGCGCGTTTGAGTCCGCGCGAGGTTTTATTGCCGCATTCGTGGGTGCAACGCGGCGTCTCTTTGCCACCGGAAAGCCATCTCACCGCCCAACCCGATTTTCGTTTTGATTTCAACGCCGCCCAATCCGCGTTAGTGCGTCAATTTGAAGTGAGGAATCTCAAGGCGTTTCGGCTCGACGATAAACCGTTGGCGTTGCGCTCGGCAGGTGCGATTGTCCAATATTTGCAGGAAACGCAACCCAATTCACTAGATTTACTCGGCACGATTCATACTTATTCCACCAGTGGATTTATGGCGCTGGATATTGCCACGCGGATCAATTTGGAACTTACCAAAGCGATGCGTTCTGGCTCCACTAAGGGCTCGCTTCTCGAAGTCGTTGATCGGACGGTCACCTCAATGGGGGGGCGGTTATTACGCAATTGGTTGGGCCAACCCTTGTTGGACACCCAACGTATCAATGCGCGTTTGGATGCAGTGTCGGCTTTCTATCAAAGTGGCACGCTTCGGGCAGAAGTTATGACGATGTTGCGCGAAGTGTCTGATCTTGAACGATTGACCAATCGCGTGATGATGGGTCGCGCTGGCCCGCGTGATGTGAAATCCTTAGGTGAAACGCTGGGGATGATTCCCGCCTTACGGGAATTGATTGGCGATGTTGAGGCACTGGGTTCGCTCTATCAACGGTTGGCGCCTTTGCCCTCAATCGTCGAAAAAATTGAGGCGGCGCTGGTCGATGAACCGCCCGCTTTGATGAATCAAGTGGATGTGTTCCGGGGGGGCTATAGCGAAGAACTGGACGCGATAAACTCCACCGCGCGGGATGCTAAAGATTATGTGGCGACGCTCGAAGCCAAAGAACGCGATCGGACGGGCATTAAATCGCTTAAAGTCGGGTATAACAAGGTTTTTGGTTATTATTTGGAAGTTACCAAAGCCAACGCCGATGGGGTGCCCGAAGAATATATTCGCAAACAAACCTTGGTGAATGCGGAGCGTTATATTACACCCCAACTCAAAGAATACGAGACGATTATTCTCAATGCGGACGAGCGCGCGCTGGAAATTGAACAACGTCTCTTCCGTCAACTTTGTGAATTTATCAGCCAACACAATCAACCGCTCTTGGCCACCGCCCGTGCGATTGCCCATCTGGATGTATTTACAGGCTTGGCGGAAGTGGCGCATCGTGAAGCGTATACACGGCCTCGCTTTGTCGATGATGATGTGTTGGATATTCGCGACGGACGGCATCCGGTTGTGGAACGCGCCCTCGTCAGCGAACGTTTTGTGCCAAACGATGCCTATTTTGACGGTGACCGCCAAATTGCCTTGATTACCGGGCCGAATATGGCGGGTAAAAGTGTTTACATGCGCCAAGTGGCCTTGATTGTTCTCTTGGCCCAAATTGGTTCGTTTGTCCCCGCCCAAGAAGTTGTGCTCAAACCCGTGGACCGGATTTTTGCTCGCGTCGGGGCCCAAGATGAAATTCACGCGGGACAATCAACATTTATGGTGGAAATGACCGAAACTGCCGCGATTTTAGCCCATGCGACTCCGCACAGTTTGGTGTTGCTGGATGAAATTGGACGCGGCACCAGCACGTATGATGGATTGGCCATTGCGCGCGCCGTGACTGAATATATTCATAATACGCCGCGTTTGGGTTGCAAGACTCTTTTTGCCACTCATTACCATGAACTGACCGAGCTCGAAAATATTTTGCCACGGGTGCATAACTATAATGTCGCGGTGGTTGAAGAAGGCGATGATGTCGTGTTCTTGCACCGCGTTATTGAAGGGAAAGCGGACCGCTCCTATGGGATTTATGTCGCGAAATTGGCGGGTGTGCCGAAAGCGGTGGTTAATCGCGCGAATGATATTCTGCATGAGCTCGAACAACAGGGAAGCGATTTCCGCATGAAGCAGAAGCAAAAAGACAATGCGTACCAAATTTCGCTTTTTGACGACAGCCGCCATCCCGTGATTGATGCGCTCCGTAAGGTCAATATTGAGAATATCAGCCCCATTGATGCCATCACCCAATTGTACGAATTGCAACGTATGATTGAGGATGAGGAGTAGTCCTGTTAAATCCTATCTAAAAACTTGCTCAACTATTTAAAAGCCTTGAACAAACTCCTGTTTAGGGCTTTTTATATTTTCCTTATTTTCCTGTCCTAGAATTAACAAAAAATGAAGTTTATGGGAATATTGACGAATTTTTATATAGAATCACAATAAAAGCCTATACTTATTTTATGCATCGCGGTCGTCATTCCTCTTTTTTCAACTTTTTATATCAGGAGTTAGGGTATCATGATTAAGCAAATGGAAGATTATAAAAATATTTTGGAGGACCCGAAGCGCTTGGAGGCGTTACGCGAATTAGGGCTACTTGATTCGGCATTTGAAGAAGCTTTTGATCGTCTCACGCAGTTGGCCTCAAAGATTCTGAATGCCCCGGTGTCACTCGTTTCCATTGTGGATGCCGATCGTCAATTCTTCAAAAGTTTTGTGGGGTTAGAAGATTACTGGGCTGATAAGCGGGAAACACCCTTATCACATGCATTTTGTAAGCATGTGGTCGGTACTGGTAATCCATTGATTGTCGATGATGCGCATCAAGATGAGCGGGTTAAAGATAATTTAGGCATTACCGAACTGAATATCACCAGCTATTTAGGGATGCCGCTCCAAACAAGTGATGGCACCAATTTGGGATCGTTTTGTGTGATTGATAGTCAGGCGCGTGAATGGACTGATCACGAAATTGAAATTCTCCGCGAATTGGCCAAGTCAGTCATGACCGAAATTGAATTGCGCGGTGAGCTCAAACTGCGTAAACAGCTCGAAGAACAATTATGGGAAGCCAACAACGAAATTAAGAGCAAAAATAATCGTCTACGCCGCGTCTTTACCTTTGCCGGATCGACTATTGAGCAAATTGAAGACCTGATTAAGCGCGGCGAAGATCGGTCAGATATATTGTCGCATCTCAATGATATTAAGTGTCAACTGGAAAATGATGTCTAAACTAACTCTCGTTCGAATATCTCATCAACAAAAATAGAGACACAGCGCGTGTCTCTATTTATTTTCGTCTGTTATGGGGCAAGCAAGTTTAGTAAGTCGCTTTTCTATCGGTTAAGCGCTTCAAATCCGCTTCGACCATCATTTCAACCAAGCCCTTGAAAGTCACTTGCGGTTCCCAGCCTAATTTTTCGCCAGCCTTCGATGAATCACCGATCAGCAAATCAACTTCAGCGGGACGCGTATAACGCGGGTCATTGAACAGGACGTATTCTTCGACATCCAAATCGAGCGCTTCAAAAGCCAAATTCACAAATTCGCGGACACTGTGCGTTTCGCCCGTTGAAATCACATAGTCGTCGGGTTCATCTTGCTGCAGCATCAACCACATGCCCTCGACGAAGTCGCCGGCATAACCCCAGTCGCGTTGGGCATCGGGATTACCGAGATTCAATTTATCCGTCAAACCCATCTTGATGCGGGCGGCAGTCCACGTAATTTTACGCGTGACAAATTCAATACCCCGGCGCGGACTTTCATGATTGAAAAGAATCCCGCTCACCGCAAACATATCATAACTTTCGCGATAATTGAGGGTAATCCAGTGGCCATAAACTTTGGCGACACCATATGGACTACGGGGGTAGAAGGGGGTGGTTTCTTTTTGCGGAACTTCAACCACTTTCCCGAACATTTCTGAGCTAGATGCTTGATAATATTTCACATCGGGTTTGACGTGGCGAATGGCATCTAATAAGCGGGTCACGCCTAAAGCGGTGACATTCCCTGTCAAAACAGGTTGTGTCCATGAGGTCCCCACGAAACTTTGGGCGGCCAAGTTATAAACTTCATCCGGATTTGAAGCGCGCAAAGCTTCTTGCAAGGAGGTTTGATCGGTCATATCGCCGGAAATCAAATTGACCTTATCTTGGATGTGTTCAATCCGACCAAAATTAACGGTACTGGTCCGGCGCACGAGCCCGTGGACTTCATAGCCTTGGTCGAGTAGTAATTCGGCAAGATAAGCGCCATCTTGCCCGGTAATGCCTGTAATCAAAGCACGTTTAGCCATGCTTTTCTATCCTTTGGGTTGTGTAAATTGTTATTAGTGATCTTAATCAAAACAAAAATGGGTGATTACCCTCAGTTTAAGTAAGTCAGTACGCTCTGACAAGACACGCCTCAGCCATGCCTGACTGACAACGCGCCGCAAATTAGTTTTGGGCATTGCTGACGCGCTGGCGACAATCTTCCAGAACGGCATAGAGCATGTCATCAATGGAGTAATACGGTTTCCAACCGGTGGCCTTACGCAAGGCATTGTTATCACCAACAAGGCGCGGCAAGTCTATCGGACGGAAACGGGCTTCGTCAACCTCAATCTGAATCTTGGTGGTCGCCCGTTGGATTAACTTATCGACAAAACTTTGCATGGAATGGCTGTGGCCACTGCAAATATTATAAACATCACCGAATTTGCCCTTTTCCCCAATCGCGACATAAGCGCGCACCACATCCCGCACGTCTAAATAATCCCGTTCGGCGGCCAAATTACCGACCCGCAAGATAGGTTCCGCTAGGCCTTGTTCAATCCGCGCAATTTGCATGGCAAAATTGGGTAAGGCAAAATGCTCATCTTGACCCGTGCCCGTGTGATTGAAAGCGCGGGCTCCGACAATCGGCATCTCATACGCTTTGGCATATTGAGAACCGAGCAAATCTTGGGCGATTTTGCTGACATCATAGGGACTGCCCGGATTGAAATTCTGACTTTCTTTGAGCGGCAAATCATCCGGTTGGACCACGCCGTACACGCCTGCCGAAGATGTGTTGACAATGCGTGTTTCGGTTAACCCCAATTGGCGCACCGCTTCAAAAATATTGAGCGTGCCGCGAATATTGGTTTCAAGCGTCATCCACGGTTTTTTGAAGGAGACATGCGGTGAACTTTGGGCGGCCAGATGATAAATCCGTACGGGTAACAGCTCGCCCAGCAAATCATGGACGGCTTGCTCATCCCGCACATCTAGATCATGAATGGCGGCAAAATAGGGTGCCATTTCATCCCGCAAAACGGTGGGCCCATAGTGGGTGCCGTGAATGGTGTAATCTGTTGTTTCAGCTAGATGTTCAGCTAAATGTTGTCCGACAAAACCAGTTGCGCCCGTAATCAGAATATTCACGCGGTCATACCTCCCAATCGAGTTAACAGCCAAAAGTCTACCAAGTTGCATCCATTGTGCCTATGGTCGGTTTGCGCGAGATACGTCGCAAGGGGAAAACTCGTGTATAAATTGACAGATGCGCTTGTCTTGTGGGCAATCTCAGCTATGATGAAAGTGGTATTGAAAAGAAACTCTCACCCCCTGACACTCTCATTGGGGTACGCTTGTTGTGAAAACTTAAACTGACGGGGTGGCTAAACCGCTACGGATTAAAATCCATAGCTAAAAAACAGCGTCCTATAAATGGACTGAAACCGCTGTCGACAAGAGTTTGAAACCCATTCATTGGGTGATGATTTTAAGCCCCGAATTTATTCGAGGGCGGTTGGTGGACCAGCATCATTCCTATGAATTGAAATAGTAAATGATTTGCGGAATATTTGAAGGATAACGTGACGTGACGGAAGCCAGTATTCAGGTCATTAATGTGCAAAAAGATATTAAACTCGGTGAGCGGGTTTTGCATATTATCAAAGGGATTAATTTTGAAGTGCCGCGCGGTCAAATGCTGGCTATTGTCGGCCCTTCAGGGAGTGGCAAAAGTACGGTCATGGGGTTGCTGGGCGGCTTGGATAGTCCCACCGGTGGCCAAGTTCTGATTGACGGGATTGATGTTTCCGCCATGAATGAAACCGATTTAACCAAAATCCGCAACGAGAAGATTGGCTTTGTTTTCCAATTTTTTCATCTCGTACCAACCCTCACGGCGATTGATAACGTCGCGCTTCCAATTCGCTTTGCCGCCAAACGAAATTATGCACCTGTTCCACGCGCCATTGAAGTGCTGGAAATGCTGGGTTTAGGCGACCGTCTCAAACACCGTCCCGCGCAACTCTCCGGTGGTCAGCAACAACGGGTGGCGATTGCCCGCGCCTTGGCCAATGACCCGCCGATTTTGCTCTGTGACGAACCGACCGGAAATCTCGACACCAAAACGGGCCAAGTTATCATGGATACGCTCAAACGCATTCAACAAGAGCTCAATACGACTGTCATCATCGTGACCCATGACCCTGATATTGCGCGCCAAACGGAACGCGTAATTACGCTGGTGGATGGGCAAATTGTCGACGACCAAATGAATTGATAGTTTATAATTCAATAAAACTATCTAAAGAGGCGACGCATGATTTTTGGGAAGATGCCGAGCGGGGCATGGCTTATTTGGGGTTTTATTGGCGTTCTGGCTTTAGTCAGTCTAGTGAGTATCTTCGGATTGATTATTGGTGCCGGAATTTTTAGTGTCATCACGGGCATGATTATGTTTTTGATGACATCTTCGCATAATAGTTCATGGCAACTCCAGAATTTAGTTGGCACTATCGGGATGCTATTTTTGCTCGTTCTGCCCGCTGTCATTTTCATGGCTATTTTTGGCGTGATGGCTGGCATGGCTATCTATGTTGTCTCGGTGCTGATATTTGGGCGGAGCATCATCGTGGGGCAAGTGAGCGGGGGACTGTTCGGTGCCATTGGCCCCTTTGCTATTCTTATTGTGTTCTTCGGTGGCATTGCTTCGCTTATCTCCAAGCAAATAGCGCTGGGACTCTGGGTCGTATTGCTGGTATTTGTGCTGATTTCGAGTTTGCGCGCTC
>JBNLCD010000260.1:0-7738 GCA_050303635.1 Anaerolineae bacterium | reverse complement strand
TGTTTAGTTTTACTGTAGCGTGGGGATTTTGATTCTCCACATGTCAGCGTTTTTGGCAATAAAAGCAAGACTAATGGTATTAGTTTTAAAGAGGGGGTATTGCTTGAATGCGCAATTTAATGGTGAGGTTGATGGGGGTCAGGTTATGCGGTGTGAAGGTGAACCGGGTGAATATTTGCGATAGGAAAACTCGCTATTTAACGAAAAATATGTTGATATGTTGATTCGGCCGAATCAACATATCAACATATAATGACTACTAATCGATATTAATCGTATCGCGCTGGCCATTCATATAGCGATAGTATCCCGCACAGGCAATCATGGCGGCATTGTCGGTGCATAAACTCAACGGTGGATAGCGTACCGGAATCGGAGCCGAAGCCTGCATTTGTTCACGTAACATTGCATTGGCGCTTACCCCACCGGAAATAAAGATTTCAGTCGCGCCATATTCTTTAGCGCCTCGCAAAGTCTTCGCCACCAAAACATCAACCACGGCTGTTTGGAAACTCGCCGCCACATCGGGGACGGATAATCCTTCACGCATTTGACCTGCTTTAAGACTTTCATCGCCAGCTTGCCGTTTTTTGCCTTTTTGCGGAGGACGCACAGCCCGCATCACCGATGTTTTTAACCCTGAAAAACTGAAATCATACGTATCATCCATGAGGGCTCGTGGGAAATCATAAGCAGTCGAGTCACCATCCAATGCCACTTTTTGAATAGAAGGCCCGCCGGGATAGGGGAGTTCAAGCAAGCGTCCCACTTTGTCAAAGGCTTCACCCGCCGCATCGTCAATCGTACCGCCGAGATGATTATAAACACCATGATCGGTCATCAAGACGAGTTCAGTGTGGCCACCGGAAACAATGAGATTCAAAATGGGGAATTCAATTGGACGGTCGGCATCAACCCAGAGTGAATAAATATGACCTTCAAGATGATTCATACCTAGGATGGGTAATCCAGTAGCAAGGGCTAACCCTTTGGCATAATTCATCCCTACCAGTAAGGAACCAACCAAACCCGGTCCTTGAGTGACGGCAATGGCGTCAATATCTTCGAGCGTCAAACGAGCTTCATCCAAAGCGGCTTCGACGACAGCGCTAATCACTTCAACATGAGCACGCGCGGCTACTTCAGGAAAGACTCCACCATATTGCGCATGTAAATCAATTTGCGACGCAATGATATTGCTATGTAGGGTGTGGCCATCTTCGATAACCGCACAGGCCGTTTCATCACATGAGCTTTCAATGCCAAGAATAAATGTCATCAGTCCAATTGTCCTTCTGGGTAAATGCAATATGTTTAGTTTACCAACGGCATTTGGGGTTAAGCAATGGCTGATGCGCGTGGCCTAATCGCATAGCGAACTTTAGTCAAATAACTTTGAAATGAGATAGAGCACATATAAGAATGGAATGAGGAGGGCGGGGACAATGATTTGAGCATAACAACTGGCCCTGGTACGCAAACCCGCCATTGGAAAGATTTTATCAGGTAAGAACTGACCCATTTTTTGGATACTCCCTAACTATTTTGTGGCTATATCTATCATTATAGGCTGAAATATCCGCTACTTCAGTGAACATCCCAATTTTTGGGAGATTCAATTTTGATAATCTCTTGACCTGAATGATGGAGCAGTTAGCCCATGCCAAAATATATGGAGCAAGCTGGTGGCACAAAATCAGGTGTATACCAGCCCAGCAAGCAGACATATGATTCTGTATCGACATTTAATCTTCGTGGCGGCTGACGGCCATCCAATGCCACGATTTCTACATAATATTTGTCGCCTTCGGCAATGGATAAGGCTAGCCATTTCTTATCTTCTGAAAACAAGCTCTGTACAACCCATTGATTGGTCTTAAACGTCGCGAGTTGAGTAATGGTGCGGGTCGGGATATGGATTGAATAATAGCGCCATTCATCATCACTTACATCCGCGCTGATTAACCACCTATCACCTAGATTAGAAATCGTGCGAAAATCGCGAATGATTTCGGCATCAAAATCTTCGTGGGTTAGTTCTCCAATTACGGGTTGTGTTTCAATATCGTCTATGACCAAGAGGGTATTTGCCCGATTAGTTTGAGGCGAAACAGATACCAATAATAATGAGCCATCCAAAGGTAAACGTATTAACTCATAGGGGAATGCCGTTTGAATACCCAGCGGATAAATGTGAGGATTTGTGTCAAGATCATTCACTATATAAATATCCCAGACACCTTTCTTTTCTAAAGAATTGGCCATAACCAAGAGGACTTCAGGAGAGTGATCATCATCTGTTGAAATTCCTTGCAGGTTAGTAATCCCTTGCCCTTCAAATTCGGCAAGACTCCGGTATTGTTCGGTTGCAAGATTATAGGTGGTGATTGTGGTTGTATCCACGCCATCAAACGGTGCATATAATAACTCACGCTCGCTCCACCAACGTGGGATGAAAATTGTAGGAGCTGTTTCTATTTCCTGCAATTCACCCGTATTCTTGTCTAAGATAAACAAGGTTTGGGGTGTATCTTCATCATCCTGGAATCCTGAAATAAACAGACACCATTCATCCTGACAATTTAAATAGGTGTTCTGCACATCTTCAGAAATAACCTGCAGTTCAGTCGATTGGATGTCATATTGGTAAAGTGTGTAATAGCCGGAGTAGAGATCATTCCCAGTTTTCGAATATAGATAGACATAGCGGCCATTGTCTGTAAAATTATTGTTGCTGACATATATATAGGAACCCATCAGCACAGGTTCAAGTTCGTCATCGGCACGCACTCGGTACAATTGCTCCTGTTCATCTTGATTAGCGGAACTATAGTCACGCAAGAGAGCAAATTGCACCGATTCATCATAAGTCGAAGTAATATCTTGACGTTCTGGTGCAGGTCCCTCGCCATAATATTGAATCTCTTGAAAACCAACCGAACGCCGAAAATGGACCGTTTGCCCCGATTCAATATCGAGCACGGTATAAGCAGGATCATCACTGCCAATATCGTTGTAGTCACTAATATAGAGTAGTAAAACATCATCCTGCTCAGCGGGGATGCTTGTGGTGACCACAAATGAGAAAAATAACAAAATCGCAATGAGCGGCAAGTAAAGCAGTTTGATCATTCGATGACCTCGATTATCTCTAACTAAGTTGGCAGGCGTAGGGGTAAACTCATCCGTATGATTTAATTATTACCTTGAATATAGCGTTTCTCTGGACGCCTCACAAACAGTGAGGCTACGGTTACGCAACGGCGAGACTACGGAAGTGAACATGTTCACTTTTGTTTATTCTTAAGCAAGACTTGATATGTCATCTGCGCGCTATCAGCCAGACGCATTGTTTCATGAAAGCTAATAGTGTTAGTCTTGAGTGAAGTTTTCTGGTAAATCTAAATTCCAACCTAAATTTTGGATAAATTTTTGTTTTGCGTACAATGCTACTGACAGATTGTAAAGATTTGAGTAGGGTGTGGACCTACCTATGTGTCCGCCCGTTAATGGCTAATTTGGGCGGGAGCGCACGCAGGTGCGCCCCGACTCGACGGTCTTTTATATGACAATAAAATGTCAATTTACCATGCTTTTGACTCGAACTGAGGTAAATTCTAGAGATTAGCTCTTGCTTATTTAGAAGATAAGTCTAGACTTGTGGGAAATTTCACAAAGCGTGTTATAATAATACTTCGTATACGGATGAGGAGTACTTCATATCATGAGCCGCTTCCAGAAATGGGCGTTGGCGACAACCATTGCCACATATATCTTAATTATGGTTGGTGGATTTGTGCGGGCTTCGGGCGCTGGTTTAGGTTGCCCGGATTGGCCAGAATGTTATGGCCACCCCTATCCGCCGCTTCATATAAGCGATGTCCCGGCTGATGTGCGGGATGATTTTGATATCCAACTGGCTTGGATTGAATATTCAAATCGCATGGTCGGTGTGGTAATTGGATTCTTGATTATGGGGACCCTTTATTTTGCAGTACGCGACCATCGCGATGACAAGCGTATTCTGTATCCGGCCATTGGCGCTTTTCTTTTAGTCTTGTTCCAAGGTTGGCAAGGTGGGCAAGTTGTGAAGTTAGAGCTTGAGCCACTGATGGTAACTGCGCATATGGTGTTGGCTCTCGTTATTGTGAGTCTATTGCTCTATGCGACTGTCAATGCATTTTATCCCGATATTAAATCGTTCGAGAATCTACCGACCCAGCGTCGCCATCTGGGCCGCGTCGCGTTCGGTGTTCTGTTGCTAAGCCTCGGCCAAGTTGGTTTGGGTGCATGGCTACGTGGGGATCTGGAAGTTATCAAAGAGGAAATGCCAGATCTGGCGCGCGCGGATTGGATTGGTGAAGTTGGTCTAATTGACATCGCTCATCGTTCTTATTCTTGGTTGATTTTGTTTGGGGTATTGTATATCGCCTACTATACCTATCGTCATTTCCGACAAAACAATACATTAATTTTGTTGGCGCGCACGGCTTTTGCTATGGTGATTTTACAAATTGGTGCAGGAATTGGCTTAGCTTATGGTGGATTGCCACCGGCTTTGCAAGTGATTCACTTGATTAACGGAAGTTTGTTGATTGGCACGTTAACACTCACATTTTTGTTAGCGAATCGCCTGCCAGTAGAACCCGTTACTCAAGAAGAATTAGCAATTGCTTAAGGAAATTGAAGCCAAAACTTAACCTATCCTGTCCCTGACGCAAAGTTTGCGTTAAAATGTAAACTTGTATCAGGTGCGATTGAAACTCCGATGCAAACCTCTCAACGGATGGGGTCGTCGTAAGCAAAGTAGTGGACGAAGTCGCCATACATCACCGATTTTCGCTAAATTTCGCTATCTATTGCAAGCAAAAAGCAAACCGAGTACAATCGAACCGCTTTTGTGATTTTAGGAACAAATAATTCATTTACCGCTTAGGTGTCGAGGAGATACCAGAATCTATGGATCGTCGTACACTTTATGCCGCGCTCATTGCTTTGCTCGGTTTATTGATAGTTATTGGTGCGTTATCTGGTGCTATCAGTGCAACTGAACAAGTGACCAATGAGTCGGCTTCCACTCTTGCAGTAGGATCGGACAAAATTGATCTTTTAGGGGCAGGCTTAATTGTTTTGCCACAAGGTCTGATGTTCGCATTCTTTTTAATTTTCACCTTTGGTTCATTGGGCGCAATTGGGGGCGGTCTCGTCTTCATTTTCCGCTTCTTGAACTATCAAGTCACCGCTTCTGCCGAAGAAGAAAACGAACCCATGAATCCCCTGTCATACGATGCGTATGGCCACGCCGCGGGGATTGGCTTAGTTGTGGCCTTGGCCGCACTGCTCATGGGTATCATTTTCAAATTTGATGTCTTTAAGATTAGTGCCAGCGTTGGTATTGCGCCCAAACCCGCAAGTGTTGAGGGTCTGGTTGCGAATGATGCTCTGGTATTTGAAGCCGTTGTTATTTCTTTGATATTTGGCTTAGTGACCGGTCTTTTTGTTCACTTCCTGATCTATTATCGGATGCGCGAAGGCGAAGAAGATTTAGATGGGAAATTCATTCATGGCAATAACCGCCTTGAAATTGCGTGGACAGTTATTCCGCTGGTCTTCTTGATGATCGTGGCTGTTGTGGCCGCCATTATGCACCAAAATCAAACGGAAGCCAAAGATGGTGAAATCGCCTTAGGTGTTACCGGACAACAATGGAGCTGGTCATTTACCTATCCAGTTGAAGTCATCCCCGAAGATATTCGCCCAGATGGGGTTGTATCTTTCTCCAGTCCGGACCTTGTATTCATGATCGATCAACCCTATGTGATGAATATGACATCCGTTGATGTTATTCACTCATTCTGGATACCGGATATGTACATGAAACGGGATGTTGTGCCCGGTATTCAAACCGAAATTCGCCTGACGCCAAATACCGAAACGGGCTATCCCTTCGATATGACGGCTGAAGAAATTGCTGATTTCCCGTCATATAAAGTGCAATGTGCTGAACTGTGTGGGACCAATCACTCGCTTATGTTAGCGGATGTTTATGTTCTCAGTGAAGCAGACTATCGCCATTGGCTTGAAGTTAATGTTCTCCCTGCCTTCGGTAACCCCGTTTTAGCTGGTGCGAACTTATATGAACAAAAATGTGTGGCTTGTCACTCTTTGGATGGTTCAGATGGTGTAGCGCCAACCTGGCTTAACTTATATGGATCTGAACGTTCGTTGGATACAGGCACGCAAATTGCTGACCAAAATTACTTGCACGCTTCCATCGTTAACCCGAATAGCCAAATTGTAAATGGCTTTAATCAAGGCATCATGCCCCAAACTTTCGGCTCTGATTTAAGTGAAACAGAAATTCAACAAATCATTTATTTCATTATGTCGAATTCAGAACAAGGTTGTGCTGAATTACCGGGATTGTTGCCTGATGCGGATGTTGAAAGCCCAGCAGAATTGTGCAGTCTTAACACTGCAAACGCAACCGAGTAACAGAAAGGTTTTATTCTAATGAGAGCAATCCTCATTATCTCTCGACTAGGCGTTATCCGAGGCTTTGTCGTTGGCATTCTCGGTGCGTTCGTTGGCTTTGCCCTCGCGACTATCGTACGCGCGGCTTATGGCTACGATACTTCGTGGGATATTTTTAACGAAACATTACATACAACGCAATCACCCTTAGAAATCCCGCTAGCGGTCGCTGGTATTTTCTTCACCCTATCATTCTTGATTGGGGTGGGGGCTGTTTCCGACTGGTTGAAATGGTCGGTTGGTATTGAAGGTACCGATGGTCACTATCATCCTAAGCCGGGCATGCCGGAATGGACGCGCTACTTCGGAATGGATACCAATCACAAAGTTGTTGGTATTCAATATGGGGTCACCTCCCTTCTTGTTATGGGCTTAGGTGGTTTCTATGCTTTGGCCATGCGGACCGAACTCTATACGCCAGAACTTGATGTTATCAGTCATGACACCTTCAATACTTATATTGGTATGCACGGGATGCTCATGATTGTGGCTGTTTTGGTTGGTATCGGGGCCATGGCTAACTATTTGGTACCGTTGATGATTGGTGCCCAAGATATGGCCTTCCCCCGTTTGAACGGGTTCGCTTTCTGGATTAATATCCCCGCCGCTGTTTCATTGGCCCTGGCTCCAGTTTTCGGTGGTTTTGATACTGGCTGGACCGCGTATCCGCCCTTGAGTGTGCAAGCCCCCTTGGGTATGCAATTCTTCCTTTTGGGTGTATTCACTGCTGGTTTCTCATCAATTCTCGGTTCACTCAATATTTTGACAACCGTTTTCTTGATGCGAGCACCGGGTATGCGCTTGTTCCGTATCCCAATCTTTGTCTGGGGTGTTATTGCAACTTCCCTCATCCAATTGACAGCAACCCAATATATTGGTTTGTCATTCTTGATGGTACTCATCGAACGCTTGACGGGTATTCCATTCTTTAACCCCGCTTTGGGTGGGAATGTGACCCTCTTCCAACACATCTTCTGGTTCTATTCACATCCGGCTGTGTATGTGTTTGTATTACCGGGCTTCGGTGTTATTAGTGAACTCTTGCCAGTGTTTGCACGCAAGCCACTCTTTGGTTATGTGCCAATTGCTCTGTCCAGTATGACCATCGCTGTTTTGGGTTATCTGGTATGGGCTCACCATATGTGGACTTCCGCAATGGACCCGAACTTGCGTGTGCCTTTCATGTTTATGACCATGTTGGTGG
>JBNLCD010000259.1:0-7741 GCA_050303635.1 Anaerolineae bacterium | reverse complement strand
TGTAAAACTTATATTAAATCGCCCGTGATTATCCTGAATAACCATCTTAAGTGCCATAAAAAAACGAGCGAAATAAATTTATTTCGCTCGCCATGAAATTTCTATATATGAATGAAGCTAGGTTGACTAACTATATAGCCCCATGTAAATCACTAAGCCCAGAGCCAAAATACTTAGCCAGACAACCAATGTCAAGCGCATCCAGACTTTGATGGGTTCAATCTTAATCCAACTCGGCAACATATTTTCAAACCACATCCGAATCGCTAAATAAGTGGCAAAGAGCATGGTGATACTCCCGCCAATCATGTGAATAGTCGCCACAACCTCGTTAACATCGGTGTCGCGAATACCTTCGGCTGAATCAGCCATCCGCCCCATGATTGAGAACCAGTTGACAATAATCAGGAAAGTCATGATATTGCGGTGCGTGGTATAGTCTTTGCGAACGGCAAATGAAGCGCCGGTCAATAATGCCACAAACATGAACACTTGGAACATCAGATTGGCATCCGCACCGAGTGGCGATTTATATTCTTGCGTGATCGTCGTTGCGGTTGAATCCGAGTCGTCATCGGATGCTTCCGGTGCGGCGGCATCTTCATCAGTGGCTTCGGGTGTGGCTAGACCATCGATGGCTTCGGGTGTTCCTAATGGTACTTGAATTTCAATAGAATTCGTTGTGCCCAGAAACCCTTCATCCTCATTATTACCCACGACGGACAGCAATCCGATACCCACGATAACAGCTAGGATAACCACAATCAGGCCTTGTACAGGTTTTGCTAATTTCGGCATATACTATTCTCCCCAGAATGAATGTATTAAATAGACGGTACTTCTATTTACGTAGAGTGTAGTCGATTTGGATGATTTTCGAAAATAATTGGTCAAAAATGATTCGTAGATTGTTAGAATCTGGCATTTTATAGCCAGATTGTTGACTTCGATCCATTAACTAGCATAAAGAAAATGTAAATTTGCTTAATCAAAGTCTTGAATTCGATTCCTAAAATTGCTATACTTCTCGAAGTCTTGGACGGACCCATAGCTCAACGGCAGAGCAGGTGCCTTTTAAGCATTTGGTTGGGGGTTCGAATCCCTCTGGGTCCACTGAAGCCATCCTCATAGCAGGATGGCTTTTTTGTTTTCTCAAATTTGTATTAGATTTTTGTATACTGGTCAATAGTGCAGTAGAGTCAAGAATAAAACTCTGTTAGGCTCAAGATATCTATCTGGAGTAAGCAAATATAAAGAGGAATACTGGAATGAGTGAAGAAAATCAAAATGGCGTTGTTGTGTCTGAGGACGTGGTAGATTTACGGTCTGTTATGCGGTATTTTCCAGCGGGTGTCACCGTTGTGACCGCGTTGCAGGCTGAAACAAATGAGCCCTGTGGCATGACCGTGAGTTCATTTACCTCGATCTCATTGGAGCCACCACTTGTTGCCATTTCCTTGAAGAAGACCGCAACAGCCGCCGAAGCGATTCTCGCCCAACAAACCTTTGGCGTTTCCATTTTGCGCGCTAATCAGGAAGACCTATCTAACCGCTTTGCCGGATTTGATCCCCAATTTGAGGACCATGCCAATCGTTTTGCCGGCTTGGCAGTCGAAACCGCTAAAACAGGGTCGCCATTGTTAAGTGATGCGTTGAATTGGCTGGATTGTAAGGTTTGGGCGGTTTATGATGGCAGTACCCACCATATTATCATTGGTGAAGTCATTGCTAGTTCCCCCGTCGATGACGATGATGAAGCCGCCAATCCCTTGCTTTACTATAATCGTGGCTATCATTCGCTCTAGCATTTGGTTGTTTAACACGAACCTGACGCTTAACCACTGACAAACTCACCAAAATTGCTATATACTGAAGCGCGGCCTTATACTGGTTGCGGAGATTAAGTAGCAAATCTGAAAGTGATGGTGAGTTTTAACTTACATGAAATCAATTGCGAATATGAAGCCTGTATTATTGGTTGTCCTTCTGCTTGTAGCAATAACAATTGTTGCTTGCGATGGCGATGATGATGTACCGCCAACCGAAGTACGGGTGATAACCAATACACCAGCAACCAATATCGGTGGCGATAATCAGCTTCAAGCCACCGTTGATGCAATGGTTAATAATCAGGCAAATTTACAAGCGACAATTGACGCTCAAGAAACTCGAATCAGTGAAATGGCTACGCAAGAGGCCATGACGAAGCCGGCTGAAACTGAGGAAGTGGCGGTTGTCCCGACAAATACACCAACAGTTGAGTCGACATCTGAACCCCGACCAACCCCCACACCGACTATCCAGCCGGGTATTTTCCCAACACCGCGAGTTGAGCAAGTCAGTGTGGTTGAACAAGTCTTTGAAAATGGGCGGATGTTCTGGTTCCGTGATCGACAAATTGTTTGGGTGGCTGTTGGTGAGGACGTTGATCCGACGCGTGGCGAATGGTTCTGCTTCGAAGACACCTTTATCGAAGGCGATATTGAATCATTGCCCGAATTTGATCCTCCCGCCGATGTCACGACCGCATCAAGTTTTGCCAATGCCAATCCGCAACAACCCATTCGCGGTTTTGGTAAGATATGGCGTGACAATGACACCCTACGCGAAGATATTGGCTGGGCGCTCGCGCCGGAAGTTGAAGTCAATACCCGCCGTGAATATATTGCGGGTGGTGTAGTCGATGAAAACGATGAATATGTTGCAGGTCCCGGTGAATGGCGCATTTACTCATTCTATAACCAAGAAACCTTCACTTTTGTGGAAGAAGAACTGGGGATGAGTTGCCCGTCGGGTACATGGCGTTCGCGCTCAAATGCGAACTAAGCCCAATCTGCTAAAACAGGTAAATATAGTTATAATACGGCTCTAGACTATCTAGGGCCGTATTTTGTTGAAAAGCCCATGTTAGTTTGAGCGTAGCTTGGCGTAAAATATTTATAATCACGTGAGTTGGTGATAAATAAGGCACTGATGTGTTTTGCTAAAATAATCGGAATCTAGGGTTACGGACGGGATGATGCGTTTTGACAATTTACGGGTTATTGCAACAACGGGTGAGGCATGCCTCATCACCCCTACAAAGTGTGTTCACAACGCCATCAATTTGTAGGGGCGACCCATGGGTCGCCCGTGATTATAACCCACATTATTGAGTTAAAACGCATATATGCTGTCCGCATACATTGATATCTCCATTAATTTTTCAAAGCTCATTCGTCCCTTGCCTTGGAAGTAACTCTGCAATAATCTGTTTCTACACGCAAGACGAAACCAAAACTCACGTTATAATAGAAATTAAAACCTGAATTTAGGTGTATGTTGTGGACCAACTGACAAATCAATCCGAAAATGATGTAATTCGTTACAATCGTGTTTTAACGATGTTGCACGAATTCAATATTCGCATGACGGAAATGATTCCCTCAAGCCAGAATTTCAACTGGATTGTTGATATTGTCTACAAAATATTCCCCCAAGCCCATAGCGTTAGTATGCAATTTTGGGATGAAAAGTCTAACCTCGTCACAGAATGGGTCAATGATCCGTACATCATTGAAACACCGATGAATTTTGGCAAAAAGCAAGGTATTGCAGGTTATGCGGTCATGGAACGCCAAGTCATGAATGTACCGGATATTGAAAATGATGACCGGTATATCTTTGGTCCCTATAAGCCTAAATATAGAGCTTTACTTGTTGCGCCGCTTATTGTGAGCGATGCCGTGTTGGGCACACTTTCCATAACCGCCGAGACCGTTGGCGCTTTCGATACCCAAGATGAAAATTTTATTGATATGTTGGCGCGGCAAATCGCCGTGCTTCTGCATCGGGCCGAACTTTATCGCAAAGAACGGGAACAACGTTTATTTGCGGAAGCTTTGCGTGATATTATTGTGCAGGCCTATCAATCCTCTTTAAGCACCATGAAATGGGACAATATTTTTGGGTATATTCGGTCTACGGTCCCATATACTGCCGCGAATATTATTTTGACTGAGCTATTTGAATATGAGGAATTTGTTTACACCGAGGGCTATCAGGAACGGGGTGTTGATCTCAATGAATTGCTCAAAAAGGTCAGTTTCAAGACTTTTCGCACATCCCAACAAATGCTCAAGACCAAAAAGCCTTATCGTATTCCCGATACCTTAGAAAATGAGGATTGGGAGTATCAAGCCGATCGTACCCATTGGATTCGGTCTTATTTAGGTGCACCTCTCACGGTTCAAGATCAAGTGATTGGCTTCTTAAGCCTAGATAGTGATCAGCCCGGATTTTTTACCCAATTACATGAAGATCGCATAATGGTCTTTGCAACGGCCATCAGTCACACGCTCGAACAATATCAACTTTTGCAAAATGAACGCAAAGAAAAACAGATGGTCAACGCCTTGCGGGATAGCTTAGCCGCACTTGCCAATCCTTTTGAGTTACAGGATATCTTGACCCATTTATTGTTGGTCTTGCAAAATATTGTTAATCATACGGCGTCAAACATCGTCTTTTTGACTCAGGATGGCGTCTACAGTTATATTGTGCGCAGTATGGGTTATGAAAACCTCGATATTATCAATCCGCTTGCGTTGGAACCGATTCCGGTGGCATCCCTCGCCACCTATCGCCATATGCTGAAGACCAAAGAAGTTTTGATTATTTCAGATACTGAGGGTAATAAATTTTGGAACACGGATTTGTACCCCGAAGACGAGTGGGTGCAATCGTATGCAGGTGCGCCAATTATCATCAGTGGCGAAGTTATCGGTTTCTTCAATATTGATAGCAGTCAGAAAAACTGGTTTACCCAACGTCATATAGGGATACTTGAAAGCTTTGCGAACCAAGCCAGTCTCGCGATTCAACGTGCGCGTCTTTTTGAGGCCGAACGAGAACAACGACTATTTGCTAATAAATTGAGCGAAATCATTACAGGTCTCAATAACACAGCCAATTTAGACGAATTATTCCATCATATTTTGCAATCCATTAGTGATGTTATTGTCAATGATGGGGCCACCATTAGCCTGTTTAAAGATCAAGACCATATTTACTTTGGCGCATTGACAGGCACGGTTCTAGAAACGAACCCCCATCTTAAAGATATGATTTTTTATTGGCGGGATTTTAGCACATGGCGCACCATGTACGAGACCCAAGAACCCTTGCTTATCCGCGATACGATTCAAAGTGATTTGTGGGGTCCACAATTTAATGTGAAATGGATTCATTCTTATGTGGGCACCCCGATTGTCGATGGCAATCAGCAAGTCATCGGGTTCATCAATGTCGATGGCAGTGAGAGTAACCAATTCAATGAACAAGATGCGCGACGCCTGAAAATTTTCGCTGATCATCTGGCGACGGTTATTCAACGGACGAAGTTGCTAGAAGCGGAACGTAATCAACGTGAAATTGCTGATACCCTACGCGAAATTGGCCTCATTGTTGCCAGTTCACTCAAACCAACGGAATTTTTATCAGCCATTATCCATCATTTAAAGCGGGTGATTAAATATACGTCATCGTGTGTTTGGTTGGTCAATAGTCCCGGAGTCTGGGAACAACAGCTCGGTTATTATGATAATGGTCAACAGATTGAAGGCCAACTTAATTACGCATCTAAAACTGATTTGATGGATTTCCTGCGGCAAGCTGAGACGACACAAGACATTGTATTGATATCAATACCGGCTGACGAGCATTCTGCGCCAGATGTGGCCGAGTCTATCCATTCTGTGGCCGTCGCCCCGATTATCGTGCGTGAAAATGTTGTCGGTGCGCTGGTGCTGGCCCATATTTTGCCAGAATTTTATGGAGAGCATCATCGCTCGATTTTGCACGGTTTGGCTAGTCAGCTAGCCATTGCGATTGATAACGCCAATTTATATAAACAACAACAAGCCGCCCATGATGAAATCCGTTTTTATGCCGATTCTCTCGAAGAAATCGTCCAAGAACGTACCAATGCCCTAGATGCCGAACGGCTAAAATTAAGCACAATTTTGCATGAAATCGGCGAGGGTGTCATTGTTATTGAACGCGATTCAGAAAAGGGACCGTATGTGAGCTTTGTGAACAACATGCTATGCCAGATGTTGGGCACATCCATTGAAGACATGAAAAACAGTTCACTCCGCTCAGTAGCGGAAACATTTGTGCCGAACATGCCCTATCCCAGCCTCCTGTATAAATTTGATACGACAGACTTGACCCCTTCAACTTCAGTGGATATTGATCTGGTCATTAAACCGCTTGAAAAATCAAGTTTTGAGGCACAGGTCAGTTTTACGCTGGTGAATCTTGAAGAAACAAAATGGCTGGGTATTTTGCTGGTGCGAGATGTAACACATGAACGTATGTTGCAAAAACAACGCGAACGTTTCTTGGCAAATGCATCGCATGAATTACGGACTCCCCTAACCAATTTAAATACCCGTTTTTATTTGATGCGCCATCAACCTGAAAAACTAGATGCTCATCTGGCGGTGGTGGAGCGCACCACGCAGAAAATGACCGCTTTAGTCAACGATTTGCTCGATTTGATGCGTGTTAATCAGAAGATTAGCACGGAGACATTAATGCGCTGTAATTTACGGGATGTTTTGCATGATATTCACAATGTCCAGTTGGCCGAAGCTGAACTGAAACATATTCGCTTTAGTTTAGTGATGCCGGATGAACCAATTTATATGCTGGCTCAAACCAAACATCTCGATCAGATTTTTACGAACTTGATTAGTAATGCCATTCTTTATACACCTGAAGGTGGCGAAATTGATCTGATTTGTGAAATAAAAGAACCGGATGTGGTGGTCAGTGTCCGTGATACGGGAATTGGCATTCCGCCTGAATTCACCCAAGCGATTTTCGAGCCATTTACGCGGGTAAATGTGGATGAATTAGGCACAGGTTTAGGCCTTTCCATTGTGAAAGAATTGGTTGAGTCCTATGGGGGCGCGATTAGCGTTGATAGTAAACTTGGCAAAGGCTCAACATTTATGATTCAATTGCCAACGCTTAGTTATCTCAAGCAATAGACCCAAGCTAGCCTTTAATTATTTTGGATAGCGATCTGAACAGACCGCTGATGTCGGTCTGTTTTTGTCTAAAAAATATATTAAAACAGGCGAATTTCATCAGTTTGCCATGAAAAACTTGGCTATATTCGTATAATATAGTCTAATGAGGACATAATCTAAGGGTAGATTATCAGCATGTTCAAGGAGCATATAAAGCGTGAGTAAGCATAAAATTCTGGTTGTTGAAGATGATATGATCAATCTTGAAATGCTGGTACGCCGCCTCATTCGGAGTGAATATGATGTTGTTTCCGCCTATGATGGACTAACTGCGCTCCAAATGATTTCTGAGGAGATGCCCGATCTGATTCTGATGGATATCGGATTACCGGGCATGGATGGTTGGCAAGTGGTGGAGCAAGTCAAAAGCGATGAGACAACAGCCTCAATTCCGGTGATAGCCTTAACGGCTTATGCGGCACGGGAAGATTACGAAAAAAGCATGAGTGTGGGCTGTGATCACTATCTTTCAAAACCCATCAAATTTGATGAATTATTGATTATTATTCAATCATACCTGAAAAAATAAGCATTCTTAACCTATTTAGTAGCGTGCGGACTTGTGTGCCCACCTGTTTTTTTGTTATCAATTATGTAGTGGGAACAAGCAATAGCGCGGATATATCCGCGCCCTACAGTGACTTAGGTAATTAGTATTATTG
>JBNLCD010000258.1:0-7745 GCA_050303635.1 Anaerolineae bacterium | reverse complement strand
CGATCATCTTTCATGTGCCAACCGGTATTGGCCAAGAAATTGATGACAGCCGGCTTGATATAACCCATTTCCGCAAACTCATGCAGAAGCGTTGGCAGTTCGATGCCCTGTTCTTTCAGTTTAGCGGCGGTACGCTTACTCAATTTACCCTTGCCATCTGGATTCAAAATCAGTGGCATATGGATAATCTTGGGCATTTCCCAGCCAAAGGCATCATACAGTTGCTTGTGGACAGGTGCGGTTGAAATCCATTCGTCACCGCGCATAATATGCGTAATTTCCATTAAATGATCATCTACCACATTGGCGAGATGATAGGTGGGATAGCCGTCACTCTTCATTAAGATGAGGTCATTGAGCTCTTTGTTATCAAAGACGATTGCCCCACGGGCCAAGTCCGTAAAGGCGGTTTGACCGTCCAGTGGCATGGCAAAACGCACAACATAGTTGCCACCATTTTCTTCATGTAGTTTCTGCTGTTCTTCAGGGCTCAAATTACGGCAATGACGATCATAACCTTTGAGCCGTTTGCCCGATTTTTCCGCAATTTCGCGGACACGGTTCAAACGTTCCTCCGAACAATAGCACCGATAGGCCTTGCCTTGCGCAATAAGTTCTTCCGTCCACTTCTGATAGATGTCTAGCCGTTCACTCTGGAAATAAGGGCCATAGTCGCCACCGACTTCGGGACCCTCGTCCCAATCAATACCTAGCCAGCTTAACCCGTCTGTAATGAGTGCCAGGGCATCATCTTCATACCGTTTCTGGTCAGTATCCTCAATGCGTAAAATAAATTGGCCACCGTGCTTACGCGCATAAAGCCAATTAAATAAAGCTGTCCGTACGCCTCCGATGTGGAGAGGTCCGGTCGGGCTTGGTGCAAAACGTACACGAACTGGGGTCGTCATTCAGACTCCTTCATCGAAATGCAGAATAAAAACTTACCGATACTTACCATGATAAAGCAGGTTTAACTCAGAATAAAGAGAGGAAGCAGATATCCAGCAAATTGGTCCATAAATTTGCGATTCAGGGCCTTCAATTTGCCGTCAATAAGATTTTAGCTCTTGTAAGTTGATAGATTAAGTTATTAATTAAAGATTTTAAGAAAATGTGAAATTTAGGAAAAATTAATTTTGAATAAATTAAAAGTTGTGATAGCATGAATCAACTGAAGGGATTATTTACGGAGTTTGTTCGCAATGAACAGCCAAACTATCCTAATCGTAGATGATACTCAACAAATTCGGCGGTTAATTGAAAAAGTCGTTTCTCATATTTGTTGCGACTATCAAATTGTTGGACTAGACAATGTTTGTCAGGTGCTTGAATACCTCCTAACCGAGACACCCCGCTTAATAATCAGTGATATTCAGATGCCTGAGCAAGACGGCTACGACCTAGTGGAAGCAGTATATGCTCAATTTGAACCAACCACGCTACCCATTATTTTATTAAGTTCATGGGCTTCGCATGGGGATGATGCGCAGATTCAATATGTGTTAGAAGATCGTGGTCTACCTGTGGTGCCAATTGCCAGCAAACCGATTGATGTTATGGATCTATCCAGCAAGATAAAGACAGTTCTCAGCAAGAGTTTTGTTGCGTAAGCCAGCTTAATATCTTAAATCAGGGCATTTTAAGCCCCCGCCCATGGCGGTCGCCGTAACATTTGACCAGCCTATTCTAAATCTTCATCCCTCAACCCCTTCTCCCCCCACATCATTTGCTGGAGAAGGGGCGCAACCCATGCGAGATGACATGCGCGTGTTGTCGGGTCAGATTTATTAGCATACCTGAATCTTATTTTGCATTTACGCCGCCCAATTCCCTAAGTCATTCTCCCTGTCGAAAACTTTATAGAATTATGGAACTCCCTGCTTTGGAATCGAAGGCGAACATCGCATTGCCCGAAGATTAATCTGAAATTTTAGCCCCAAACATTAGAATATTTAAAATTTTAAGGTCAAAACGAAAAATTTTTAGTGGCAAACCACCAAATTGTTTTGTATAATTAAGTGCATTACGATGTGCAACTTAAAAAATGAACCTCCTACAGCTCAATAAGATGAATCTGTAATCTCCACTGAACAGGTTTGATGTCGTCTAACGACAGCGCATGATTGTTAGAATTCTGTGGCGGAGTTACTCAACAACATGCTTTAAAAGTCTTATACTAAGAAACACATCGTAACCGCATCGAGGGTAGAAGTACGGCTAGGCTTCTACCCCTTTTTTTGTCTACCGCTTGTTCATATGCCCAATCCACGGTATGTTTGAAATCTATCTATAATAGTCTCGCTGAGATATGTTAAACCTAGCAATTCGTTGCTAAGGGAGATTGATGTTATGACTATGCAAACTAGTATGATCGAGTTTGAGGGCATACCGGGTTATTTGTGCCGCCCCTCAGCTTCGAACCCATTACCGAGTGTCGTTGTCATTCAGGAATGGTGGGGGCTCAATGACCATATTAAAGATGTGGCTGAACGTTTAGCGCATGAAGGATTTGTCACACTTGCCCCGGATTTGTATCGCGGCGTCGCCACCACGGAGCCAGATGAAGCCCGGAAATTAGCGATGGAGTTAGATCGGAACCGTGCCGTGGCTGATATTCAAGGGGCCGTGAATTACCTCAGAGCTCAATCCTATGTTGAACCCAAAAAAGCAGGCGTAATGGGTTTTTGCATGGGCGGCGGTTTAGCTTTGTGGATGGCCTTACAAGGTGAACATATCGGTGTGAGTGTCGCATTCTATGGCGGACGGATGGAGCTCGATGATGAAACGGCCCGCGCTGTGAAATCACCAATTCTGGGGCATTATGGCGAAAAAGATGCCAGTATTCCGCTGGATATGGTTCGCGCGAATGAACAAAAACTACTTGAGCATGGTCAAACAGCCAAATTTATTATCTATCCCGAAGCGCCCCACGCATTTTTTAATGACACGCGCGAGTCCTATCGTCCCGAAGCATCTCAACAAGCTTGGGCTGAAACATTGCAATGGTTCCGTAAACATTTAGGAGTAAAGGAATAATTTATAGCGTTATGACTGAATTACTATATACAACCGATGCGTATTGCCAAGAATTTACGGCTGAAGTGACCGCACTTGATGAAGACAATCATGCGGTCATCTTAGACAAAACAGCTTTTTATCCGGGCGGCGGCGGGCAGTTGCCAGATATGGGCGTATTGATTGCGGACGGTGTGGAATATGCGGTAAAACGTGCCAAAAAACAGGGCGGTGACGTGATTCACATCATCGAAGGTGAGGCTTTGCCGGCTGTCGGCAGTACTGCAACGGGTAAACTTGATTGGGAACGCCGTTATCAAGCCATGCGCACCCACACTGCCATGCATATTCTGTGTGGTGTCATCTGGCGCGATCATCAGGTCAGCGTAACCGGCGGCAACATGGATTTATTAGAAGGCCGCATGGATTTTGAATTCGATGAACTCAGCCGCGAAACCATTGCTGAAATTGAAGAGGCTATCAACGCCGAAGTCAAAAACGATCGAACCGTTCAAGCCAATATTTTGCCACGGGAAGAAGCTTTTGAAATTCCGGATCTGATCCGGACCAAGATTAATTTGTTACCCGAAGGTATCACCGAAGTGCGCACCGTTGAAATCGTCGGGCTCGATTTGCAAGCTGATGGCGGCACACATGTCAATCAAACTAGCGAGGTTGGGACGATTCATATCACGGATTATAAGAGTAAGGGTAAGGGCAACAAGCGGTTGTATATCAAGATTGACGATTAATTTGACGAACCCTCACGCCGTTATGCAAAAGACTGTTCAGGTGTGAGGGTTTTTATTTTGTTGCGAATTTCTGTGGGGCTCTTGCTTTGCCAAAACTCACGTTATTTAACAAAAAGCCGCCGGGTAAGCTAGCGACCCAGAGGCTTTTGATTTATATTCTACATTTCATATTGAAACGCTGTTAATTTCGTTAAAAGGCCAGATCAATTGAAGCAAAGTGTAAATTAGCAGATTGCGTCTTAATTATTCGCCGCTTTTTTCGCTCTTTTCGCTTTTTACTTCGCTACTTTTTTCGTCGCTAGTTTTTTCTTCGCCACCTTTTTCAATACCCAGCTTTTCACGGAGAGCATCTTCATTGGCGACTAAGGTTAAGCGCTCGGTCAGACCGACCATGCTGAACAATTTACGATAATGCGCAGAAAGACCATACGCATAGACAGTCCGTCCAGCGGCAGTGGCATCTTCAACCAAACTAATGACCAAACCAATTCCCGCACTGTTGAGGTAGTCACTGCCATCAAAATTCATGACTACAATATCAACTTTGTTGACCGCAAGTTTATTATAGGCGGCATAGGCTGTTTCACGGGTTTGTGCCACAACATCACGCGGAAAATCTAAGAAACCAACTTTATCTTCTTGACGATGTTCAACTTCTTTTCTTGCCATACCATGTCTTCCTTTGCATCCAATGGATTATTCAAAACTGGCGATGCTATTCAGCGATGTCATCTTCGTCTTCGTCTTCATGATCATCTTCATCTGTGCCGAGGAAAATAGTCATTTTCACTAAATTCCCGCCTTCTGGCAATTCTGTGAACTCAACTTCATCCATCAAGCTTTGAATGAAGAACATACCCCAACCACGTGATTTGTCCGTGCCACCGGGGGGTGGTAATGGATTGGGAATGACCTGACGACCACGATCTTGTACGCGGATTTCGAGCGAATCGGGCGCGGCGCTGAGAAGAACAGTGACCGAAGTCGAGCGATCTTCCATATTACCGTGTTCGATTGCATTCATACAGGCTTCCGCAACCGCTGTTTTTAGGTCTTCGATGCGATCATTGCTAAAGCCCATTTCACGGGCAATGGCCTCAGCCGCATCGCGGGCTACTTTTTCATAACCCAAGGTACTTGGCAGAAATACCTCTACATTTTCACGTGGCATAGCATATCCTTCACTTTCGATTAGTGCCTCACGCCGAGACAAGAACTTTTGTTGCCATTCTGCACTACTACCCGATTGCTTGTTGGATTGGAAGTCTGACAAATCCTCATTTTCTTCGGGTACATCCGGTTCTGGAGCTAATTCCTCAGCAATTGACCGAATAACCATCACGGTTACATCATCCTGCGGAGCGGATTCTCCAAGATGGCGATTAACTGCTTCTAAAATGCGTTTAACCGCTTTATCAGCCGTAATTTTCTTGGGTAATTCTTTCAGCGTCTTTTCGAGACGTTCAAAGCCAAAGAATTCGCCGCGCGGACTTTGTGCTTCAATAATACCATCACTATAGAGCACAATGAGTGAATTTTTACCAAAATGAACTGAACGTTGTCCATAATTAACTGTTTGCGACGAGCCTAATGGATAACCCCCAATTTCAATTTCGGACCATTCACCATGCACATCCCGGACATAGGGCAGACCCATCCCCGCATTGGAAACTGAGATGTGTTGGGTCGCGGGATCGTAAATGACCGGTAGCAATGCACTATTCATATTATTTTGCTGGAGACGATCAATCAAGCGTTCATTGAGCACACCGAGCAATTTACCCGGACTCCGCACGCGTGTCACTTCATCACGGAGCGCAGTCGTTACAACCGCCATCACCATTGCGGCGGGCATACCCTTACCACTCACATCCCCCACAAAGGCCGCAATTTGATTATCGACCAGCGGAATAATTTGGAAGAAGTCACCACTCACTTGTTGGGCCGCGATAGATTCGAAAGCAAATTCAAGCTGATCGCTTTCCGGGGCGGCAGTAGGTTGTAAACTTTCTTGAATATTCCGCGCGATGGTCAGTTCTTGTTCAATATATTTTACTTCCATTTGGTGGAGCCGCGCATTTTGGAGGGCCACACTTGCTTGATCCGCGAACGTTTCACCGAGATCAATATCTTCACGGCTAAAGCGGTCAGCATTCAGATCGTTTACGTTCAAAACGCCCACGGTCCGATTGAAAACTTTCAAGGGCAACCCCAGCCATGACCGTACTTCTTGGTCGCCTTCAATGCTGGTCCAGCGTTCGTCATAGCGGGTGTCGTTGATAATTACCGCATGACCACGCGCCACAACTTCACGGGCGGCCCGTGCTTCTTCCCATGTAAATGTCCGTTGGTGAGCTTCCACATCTTCCCCACGGTGAGCCGCAACCGAAAGCCCTTCGTCCGCATCTTCACCCACGAGCAAAATCGAGGAGCTAAAGTGCGGCAATAGATTTTCAAGCTCAATCAAAATGCGATTCAGCACGATGTCGAGGTCTAGTGTAGAGTTCAAAACCCGTGACACTTCGAGCAACGCTCTCGCGGTTGCCCGGGCACCAGCTTCGTGTTGACGCTCAGTGGTTTCCCGAACGAGAATCCGTGTTCCCAAGAAGCCGACAATCATCAACACAGCCACGGCAAAAATGGTCCCAAATGTGATGAAGCGGAGTTCATCTTGGACGGGGTCGGTTGCTTCAGACTGATCTCGACTCATTAAGAAGATAAATGGATGGTTGATGGATTCCGCACGAACCAAAGCGGCTTGACGGTCGATTTCTTTGCCCAAGCGATTGGTAATATAGGTTTGAGCAACGGCTGAATCGATGGCATCTAAATCATCATTATCATACGCATCACGGATGGTATCTACTGACGGGGCATCCCGTACGGAGTAGAGGTCGAGATAGGTGTTGGTAACTGGATCATAATCGAGCACCCATAACTGTCCGGTGGAGGAGCCATGCAAGTCTTCGACCGCGAGATCCATCGTTTCGGCAAAGATTGCATCCATGTTTAATTCGTAGACCAAAAATTCCGTATTCTCATTGAGCGTGATAACTGGTGAGATGAGCAAATAGGAATAAGTTCCGGGACGGTCAGCCCGTTCCACCCGATAAATCTGCGTCGGAATTTCAACATTCACCCGACGATCAGCTTCAAGCTTGAGTGTTTCCGGGACATCATACGGATAAGCGCCCCCCATGTTAATAAGGGAATTCATTTCTTCGGGATAGGCATAATAAGGCTCGCCATCACCATTGAAACGTGTGACGCTGATAATCGTATTCCCGCGATTGGAGACCGTACTTTCAATTGTCGTTAGTGCCACCGGAAAACTAACATCTTGGGTCGTCCGAATAGAAACTTGTTGGGATAGACCAATAATTTCAACATTCAACCCATTAAAATAGTTTTCAGTTTGTTGGGAAACGGCAGTTGTTGTTTGCAGTTGTTGCGAACGCAGTTCATCGAGTACGGTTTGCCCAATAACTTGATAGGCAAAATAACCAACCCCTGCCAACAACAATGAAATAACCAAAATACCAGCACCGGTTAAAAAAGGAACTGGAATTCTACGAGTTCGTTCTGACAAAGAATTATATCTCCTGAAAATATAAAATCTAGTTGCATGGATTATAGCACACGCCCTGAAAATTGAAACGAATTCGCCAGAACATTTATTGTTCGAAAATCACAACATTCCCCCGCACCTTAAAAAAGGGTAACTTGGTAGGCACTAAAGCCTTTAAATCTGACGTTTCTGGCTATTGCAAGCTTATTATGAAAATTAAGTTGGGCATCTTAATGGAAGACTAAAAATTTCCTAAATCATATGCAAATGTAAACCAATCTGAGGTGATGGTGACGCATTAACTGCGGTGGTGACATTTGGGGCGGACGGCATGTATTTTAACCAAATAATACAAGTTAGCGCCCACTGGCCCCTCATAAGGGTATGTTTTTTATTTTCGTCTCATCCTA